>NZ_AUTL01000282.1:0-1356 GCF_000498015.1 Pseudoalteromonas sp. TAE79 | reverse complement strand
TAGGAGTGAAAGGCTAATCAAACCGGGAGATAGCTGGTTCTCCCCGAAATCTATTTAGGTAGAGCCTCGGACGAATACTTACGGGGGTAGAGCACTGTTAAGGCTAGGGGGTCATCCCGACTTACCAACCCTTTGCAAACTCCGAATACCGTAAAGTAATATCCGGGAGACACACGGCGGGTGCTAACGTCCGTCGTGAAGAGGGAAACAACCCAGACCGCCAGCTAAGGTCCCAAAGTCATAGTTAAGTGGGAAACGATGTGGAAAGGCCCAGACAGCCAGGAGGTTGGCTTAGAAGCAGCCATCCTTTAAAGAAAGCGTAATAGCTCACTGGTCGAGTCGGTCTGCGCGGAAGATGTAACGGGGCTAAACTATGCACCGAAGCTGCGGATTCAAACTTTGTTTGAGTGGTAGGGGAGCGTTCTGTAAGCCGTTGAAGGTGTGCCGGGAGGCATGCTGGAGGTATCAGAAGTGCGAATGCTGACATGAGTAACGATAATGCGGGTGAAAAACCCGCACGCCGGAAGACCAAGGGTTCCTATCCCATGTTAATCAGGGTAGGGTAAGTCGACCCCTAAGGCGAGGCCGAAAGGCGTAGTCGATGGGAAACGGATTAATATTTCCGTACTTGGTATAATTGCGATGGGGGGACGGAGCAGGCTAAGCAAGCATGGCGATGGTAGTCCATGTGAAAGTGTGTAGGCTAGTGACTTAGGTAAATCCGGGTTGCTGTTAGGCTGAGACACGAGACGAGTCACCAAGGTGATGAAGTTGCTGATGCCATACTTCCAGGAAAAGCCTCTAAGCTTCAGATTATACCGAATCGTACCCCAAACCGACACAGGTGGTCAGGTAGAGAATACTAAGGCGCTTGAGAGAACTCGGGTGAAGGAACTAGGCAAAATCGTACCGTAACTTCGGGAGAAGGTACGCTCCTATCTGTGATGAGACTTGCTCTCTAAGCGGACGGGAGCCGCAGTGACCAGGTGGCTGGGACTGTTTATTAAAAACACAGCACTGTGCAAAATCGCAAGATGACGTATACGGTGTGACACCTGCCCGGTGCCGGAAGGTTAATTGATGGGGTTATCCTTAGGGAGAAGCTCTTGATCGAAGCCCCGGTAAACGGCGGCCGTAACTATAACGGTCCTAAGGTAGCGAAATTCCTTGTCGGGTAAGTTCCGACCTGCACGAATGGTGTAACCATGGCCACGCTGTCTCCACCCGAGACTCAGTGAAATTGAAATCGCAGTGAAGATGCTGTGTACCCGCGGCTAGACGGAAAGACCCCGTGAACCTTTACTACAGCTTGGCACTGAACATTGAACCTACATGTGTAGGATAGGTGGGAGACTT
>NZ_AUTL01000280.1:0-52890 GCF_000498015.1 Pseudoalteromonas sp. TAE79 | reverse complement strand
GAGCCAATAACCACGCCCTGAAAACTAAACGCAAGCTGCGTACCCGTTAGCCAAAACCAAAACTGCCCAAAAGCGTGATCAGGCGAAAACAAAACAAGTAAATAAAACCCTAACAACGTAGGCGGTAGCACTAAAGGCATTGCAATTAATGCCTCTAAAAATGGTTTAAATTTACCGTTATAGCCAGCGAGCTTGTATGCCAGCGGAATACAAAAAATAAGAAGGAGTACTGCGGTTATAAAGGCAAGTTTTATAGTTAACCACAGCGCGGTTAAATCACTTTGAAGCATTGTTATCCTTTATTCTGTAACCTAATTCAATTAACTGCTGCTGCGTAGCCTGCGTCATTAAAAATTGCATAAGTTGCTTAGCGCTAGCATGCTTTTTAGTCGAGCTAATAATAACGCCTTGTTGAATTATGTCGGGATATTGATTGGTAGGCAGCACGGTGTAATCTAAATATTTTTGATCTTGCGTGTTACTGTAAGCCGCCTTTAGGGATGAAACAGCCACCAGCCCTACTCCTACATTACCACTTTGCACAAACTGAAACGCATGCGTAATATTATTCCCGTACACATAATTTATTGGTTTTTTAAAATGGTTATTCGCGTAGTGCTCTGAGGCACGTCCGTATGGTGAAAAACGCGGATTAGCAATGGCTACTTTATCATTTACTTTTTCAGCTTTGGGTTGCCACAAAGCAAGTTCGCCTAACGCGTAAGTGATCAAACTACTTTGCTCGGCATAACCTTCTTTAATAAGCGATTGCGGGCGAAAATCGTCGGCCGATAAAAACACATCAAATGGCGCGCCATGCACTATTTGCGAATATAAAACACCGCTAGAAGCGGCTGATATTTTCACGTCAACATTAGGTAATGGGGATTTTTTTAGTAGGGTTTCCAATACAGTTTTAAAATTACTCGCTACGGCTACATGCAGCGTTTCTTTTGCGTTTACGCTGCACGAAAGCATGCATATCACACACAAAAAATAACCCAACCATGTATTGTAAAGCTTTGACATTATAAGTATTGTTTCAAAATAAAATGATTTAAGTAAGCAATATATATGAACGATGTTTGCAATGCACCCGGTTTATTACCAATTGAAACTGCAATACAAAATATACTTGGCACAATAACGCCTGTTAAAGACGTTGAAACCATTTCTATAATGCAAAGTGTTGATCGCGTTTTAGCAAGCGATGTTAAGTCAACTATAAACGTACCCGCTCATAACAACTCAGCAATGGATGGCTATGCGCTGTGTATTTCAGATAAAAGCTTAACCTACACACAAGTAGGCAGCGTGTTTGCAGGTCAAGTTTTTGAAGGAACACTTACCCCAGGGCAATGCGTAAGAATAATGACCGGCGCCGCCATTGCACCTGGCGCTAACGGCGTTGTAATGCAAGAAAACGCCTCGGTTGATGGCGATAAAATTACGTTTACTGCGCAACCTGAGCGAAATGGAAACGTGCGTTTTGCTGGCGAAGATATTGCTATAGACGACGTTATTTTAAAAGCAGGCGATAAATTAAAAGCCGTTGATGTGGGATTACTGGCATCTTTAGGAATTGCGAATATAGATGTGGTAAGAACCCTAAATATAGCCGTGCTTTCTACAGGCGATGAGCTAATAGAACCTGGTCAGCCTCTTAAGCAAGGCGCTATTTTTGAAAGCAACCGCGCTGTTATTATTAGTGCGCTGCAACAAAAAAATATAGACGTGCTTGATTTAGGAATAATCCCTGATGACAAAGAACTCATCACTAATGCATTTTTAAAAGCGAACGAACTTGCCGATGCCGTAATAAGCTCAGGCGGTGTATCGGTTGGTGAAGCCGACTTTACCAAAGAAGTGCTCAACGAAATTGGCAATATCCACTTTTGGAAAATAGCCATGAAACCAGGCAAACCTTTTGCCTTTGGTAAATTAAGTAACAGTTACTTTTTTGGCTTGCCAGGTAACCCTGTGTCGGCTGCTGTTACGTTTAATCAGTTAGTAGAGCCTGCACTGCAAAAGCTGTCGGGTCTTGGTGACGTAAACCCTAAAATGCGCTTTAACGCTGTTACTACATCCGTCATTAAAAAGCGCCCTGGCAGAGCTGACTTTCAACGCGGTACTGCAACAATTAACGAGCAAGGTGACTTAGTGGTTGCCCCGTTTAATAAACAGGGCTCGGGTGTACTTTCGTCGCTTAGTAAAGCTAACTGCTTAATTGTAGTGCCTGCGCAAAGCGGCAATATCGAAAAAGGCGCAACAGTAAGTATTGAGTTGCTAGAAAGTATTGAGGTGTTATAAAGCCTAACATGCTACAGCTAACTGTATAATTTAGCTGTAGCGCTACTCTAATTTAAAATATTTTTATGTTTAGAGTTTGGATTAAACAGTTTAACTTTTCGCTACGTCCTACAAACTCTTCTTTGCTCAACCTATTAACACACTTCAGCGCATTTTTAGTCGCAAAGTATCTATCATAACTTAGGCTTCTTTCGCATTTAACACTATACGTTGAGGGCCAAGAGCCACCGGCACCCGTTGCTATGCCAACAACGTTACATGTAGCATCTATATACTGCTCCCATGCTTTTATTTGCGCTTTAACTGCATCTACTTGGTAATCATCAGTTAGTTGCGGGTAGATCTCATCCATCATTTTACTGATTTTAGTTTTGTATCTATTGCCCTCTAAATTATAAGTATTGCCCGTGTGCATTGCACCGCCTTCTGGCCAATCATCAGTACTTTGTGCAAATGCGCCAAATGATGAAATAGCAAAAGCAAACCCAATAATAATTTTATTCATTTTAAATCCCTTTAATACCAATCTGCTTATATATGGGGTCTATTTAACGTTAAGAAAATTACGCTAGAACTAGGCAAAAATTTTTGTATCTAGTTGTTCTAAATAAAAAATTTTTAACGACGTTATAGTGCAATTTAATTCGTTAAATTGATCAAAGATTTATGCAGGTTGGTATAATAGTTAGACCAGATACCTGTACAAAACGCCTATAAAAAATGCCGCTAAGCTTAACTGAGCGGCATTATATTATTCAATAAGCTTTTAAAGAGGCCTATTAAAAACCAAATATTTTTAAATCAAAAAACTTAGTCGCCACTGTATTTATAAATATTACAGCTAGAATGACAGGAATAAACGTTGAAAGTGAAAAGTTAACGTACTTTTCCATCAAGCTTCCCGCATAATTAGGCGAACCTAAGCTTAGCTCTTGTGTTAAGCGTGCTTTTTTCCAGCGGTACATTACAAACAAACACACCATTAAGCCATTAAGCGGTAAAATTGTGTCGTAAAATACATCAACAATAATATCAAAAAAGCTCTTACTAACGCCGCCATAACTGGTGAAAGATGTAAGGCTGTCAATCATACCAAACGACATTGTACATAAAATAGTAAGTACACCGGTTGAAAGTGTAAGGATGCCCAGTGCTTTTTTACGGCTAATACCTTTACGGTCGCTTAGTGTTGCTGTCGGTACTTCCACTATTGAAACAAGTGAAGTAATCGCTGCAAAAAATACTAATAAGAAGAATGAGAACGCAACAATAGACGCACCTACATAACCAATATCATTTTGCAGTGCTAATAATATTTTAGGTAGGTATACAAAAATCATTGATACGGACGAATCAGAAAGTGCTGATGGGTCTGTATTTGGGTCAAAGCTAAATATCGCTGGCAACACCATTAGCCCCGCTACAAACGCAACGAGTGAGTCAGTAATAGCGACCATTTTAGCACTGCTTACAATGTCATCTTTTTTAGAAATGTACGACGCGTAAGTCATTAATATACCCATACCCAGCGATAGCGAGAAAAACGCTTGGCTTAATGCGCCATTAAGTACACTTGCATTCATTTTAGAAAAATCAGGAATAATGTAGTATTTAACACCGGCCATTGCGTTATCAAGCGTTAATACATAAGTAACTAGAGCTAGTAGCATAACTAATAAAGCGGGCATTAAAAATTTGGCGGCTTTTTCTATGCCTTGTTTAACACCACCTAACAAAATTAAGTTCACCATAATAACCACAACAGCCATATAACCAAACACAGTGTAACTATTAATAAAAACACCAAAGTGGCCAGGATCTGCAAGTAAATCTAAATTACCGAGGCCTGTTTGCGTTAAATAACCAAAGATCCAAACCGTAATCACCATATAAAATACAGCAATCATAAATGGTGTAAGCACCGCAAAAAACCCAGCTAACTTCCATTTTTTATCGTTATTAGATAATAGTTTGTACGAACCAAGTGGATCTTTTTGAGCGTTACGACCCATTGCCATTTCAGCCATCATGACTGGTAAACAAATGAATATGACAAATAAAGCGTAAATTAATAAGAATGCGCCACCACCATTTTTAGTAGCAGAAACCGGAAAACCAACTAAATTACCAATACCAACAGCTGAACCGGCCGCTGCCATTATGAATCCAAGGCGGGAACTAAATCGTTCTCTATTTTCGCTCATGCATAAAACCTTTTTATTATTTTGTATATTTCAGCGACTCTACCAGTGTTACACAGAGATTTTCAAGCAATTACAGCTTAAAAATAAAATCGAAGTGTAAACCTGTGTAAATACGCTTTTAATTCACCAATTTTCAACGCTGTGGTAGTATTGCGTTAATCAAATTTAACAATTTTTATGAGATTCCTTATGTTGTACATGATTCACTCAACAGACGTTGAAAACAGCTTAGAGCTTAGAAAAGCAGCACGCCCGGCACATTTAGCACGCCTTAGTGAGCTTGATTCACAAAACCGTCTACTTACCGCCGGTCCATTACCGGCAGTCGATAGTGAAGATCCTCAAGAAGCAGGTTTTACCGGTTCATTAGTGGTTGCTGAATTTGAATCAATTGAAGCAGCTCGAGAGTGGGCAGCAGCAGACCCTTACGTTGCCGCTGGCATCTATGAAAATACAATTGTTAAACCTTTTAAAAAGGTATTTCCTGCTTAAAAAGTATTAAACCCTAGAGCGTGCGTTGCACTGTAATTCAGGGTTTGTTCACAGGTTTTTAATTAAAATTATCAGGATAAAAACGAATTTACCGTTTTTACTTGAATTTTAGTAACTTAGTTAATTAAACTAAGTGAGTCTGGTCTAGGAGTTTTCCATTATGCGCGTATTATTAAGCCTCGGTTTTATTGCTTGTGTTAGCTTAGCTAACTTTAGTCAAGCAGCAACCGCCACCCAAGCATCTCATGCTGAGGTGGACAAAAAGAAAGCCGTAATACTCGCAAAGAAAACAATTGGCGGTAAGACCTTAAAAATTACCGAAAAAACAGATTTTTATACCGTACGAATACTCAAATCTGACGGCCACGTCGTTGATTTACATATTAATAAAAAAACCGGCGAAGTGAAAAAGGATTAAAAATGCGAATTTTAGTTATAGAAGACGATTTACATTTAGCAGATAACCTACGTAATGCCTTAGAAAAAGAACGTTACAGCGTGGATTTATGCCACGATGGTGAAGCAGGTCTTTTCCACATTACAGAATACCCGCTTGATATGGCCGTAGTTGATTTAGGTTTACCTAAAATAGACGGTATTGAGCTAATTAATAAAGCACGAGCACAAGGCATTACAATCCCTATTTTAATCTTAACCGCGCGCGATCGCTGGCAAGATAAAGTAGAAGGTTTAGATGCAGGTGCCGATGACTACCTTACTAAGCCATTTCATGTTGAAGAGCTTATTGCCCGTTGTAATGCATTAATTCGTCGCAGTGCTGGTAAAGCAAATCCAGAAATGACTGCAGGTCCAATTAAAATCCATACACGTTCACAACAAGTATGGGTTGATGACAAAGAACTTAGCCTGACAGCTTACGAATATAAAGTACTTGAATACTTAATGGTAAATCCGCAAAAAGTAATTTCTAAATCAGAATTGACTGAGCATATTTACGACCAAGATTTCGATCTTGATTCAAACGTAATTGAAGTATTTGTACTACGTTTGCGTAAAAAGCTTGACCCTGATGGTGTGCTAAACCCAGTAGAGACACTACGTGGGCGTGGTTACAGGCTTAAAAGCCAGTGGTAATACCGCAAATATCGTTAAAAATAAGGCAAGGATTTATCCTTGTCTTTGTTTTATTAGTCGCGCTCCCTATCTTATTTTATTCAATTGGCAAAGCGTATTACGCTTCACTTGTTGATGCGACTGAAAAAACTCTCGAAGCACAGCTTTACTCGCTAATATCTGAAGTCGACTTTACTGAGCATGGTATTATTATGCCCAGCACTATTTTAGCGCCTGAGTTAAACAGATTAAATTCTGATACCTACGCAATGATCTACCGCGATGATGACCCGGTTTGGAACTCAGAGTCGGCTGTAAATTTAAACTATGTACCTCAGCAAATAGAGACCAAAGCAGGTGCTGCTGACTTTAGGCGTGTAGAATATAATAATACCGCTTATTGGCAACTTAGCCTGACTGTAATTTTAAACAACATAGATCAATCAGAACAAGCTCGCTTTATATTAGTTAAACGTAACGACGCTCTACTTCGTTTAATGGATGGCTTTAAGCAAACCCTTGTAGATTGGATGTTTATCATGGGGATTGCAATCGCAGGCCTGATGGCGATTGGTTTCATTTGGAGCGCTCGCCCACTCCAACGACTCGATAAAGAAATAAAAGCAATTGAATCGGGTGATATTCAAGAAATTAAAGGCCTCTACCCTGTAGAACTGCAAACAATAAAAGCAGACCTAAATTTGCTACTTGAGTCGCAACAACGCCAAAAAGAACGCTATAGAGCCTCATTGAGCGATCTTGCTCATGCACTCAAAACGCCGCTTGCTGTATTAAAATCAAGTCCATTGGCAAACGATGCCGATGCACAAGAACAACTCGACCGCATTAATGTGATGATCGAGCACCAATTAAAACGTGCTGCAACGGGCGCATCAGACACGTGGAAAAAACAAACCCCTATTAAGCCAGTACTCGATTCAATACTCAGTGCTATGGCAAAAGTATATCGTGATAAAGATATTATTTTTAGCTGCACTGTAACCGAAAAAGATTATTTTTTAGGCGATCAAACAGATTTAATGGAATTACTCGGTAACTTGATTGATAACGCCTGTAAAGCGTGTCGCTCACAAGTAGCAATACAAGTTATTCAAAGCAAAACTTTATGTATTGGAATTAGCGATGATGGTCCTGGCGTGCCAGAGGACAAACGTGAATCTCTACTTACACGGGGTACTCGTCTGGATACATACGAAAGCGGACACGGCGTAGGGATGGCAATTGTATCTGACTTGGTTAAGTCCTATCGCGGTACACTTACCATTACAGAAGCTGATAACTTAGGCGGCGCTCAATTTATTTTAGAGTTTAATTACAATGACAAAAAGTAACTATTTATTAAAACTAACTGCCATTGTGTTATTAGCTTCAAGCCAATACAGCTTTGCAGATGAAGCATGTACTTTAGCCGCTAAAGCAACAACCGATGAAGCTAAGCGATATATTCAATGCCTAGATAGCCAAATTGATAAAGCAAAACAAGCACAAGGCAGTTGGATACAAAAGCGTAAATATGAGCTAACTAAGTCACAAGAAAGCACAGGCAATACGCAAGTGCTGCCGTTATTTATGCGCAGCATTAAAACTAATGAAAAGTACCTTGAGAGCGCCTGCCAATGGCGTTACTTAATAAAACTTCCTAATGCGACAACCGCAGCCATTAGCTATAAACTGTGTGAAATTGAGCTTATAAATCAATTTACAGAATCACTAAAACACCCATTTTGACGTAACTTAAGCACACTAAACTAGTTACGTTTCTTTACTCACTCCCTATAGCTTACTTGACAATTTATTCATACCAAAACAAACGACCTACTAGTAGATTGCTAAAAACTAATGGATAAACAGATGACTAAACCAGTAATTATTATAGGTGGCGGACTTGCTGGTTTGTACAGTGCGTATAAATTACAACTACTTAATATTGAGTACTTATTATTAGAAGCTAAATCGCAATTAGGTGGCCGAATTTTTGCCGCGCAATCACCAATAAATAACGATGTTAGTTTTGATTTGGGTCCTACGTGGATATTTCCCCACCAACCAAAAATTCAAGCGCTAATAAAGTCACTCAACTTAAGTATATTTGAGCAATACCATAAAGGTGATGTGTTATATCAAGCACCTAACTTCAAACAACCTCAACAAATTGCAGGTGCTGGAGATATGCAACTATTTAGACTCAAACACAGCATGAATACCTTAATAACTGCCTTATATGAGCAGCTTAATCCTGATTCAATATTATTAGAACATAATGTCACTGAGCTTAAAAAAGGTGATAATAACTGGCTAATTACGGTTAATCACTTAGGCAATATAAAGCACTTTACTACTGGCAAATTAATTTCAGCAATTCCTCCTCGTATGGTTACAACGCATTTAACACCTGAACTATGGGCGACTCCAACACTCATAAACCGCCTTAGCAGCGTACCTACATGGATGGCAGGACAAGCCAAGTTTATAGCTACTTTTGAACATGCATTTTGGCGTGATAAAAACTTATCTGGGCAAAGCTTTAGCCGCGTAGGCCCTATGGTAGAAATTCACGATGCCAGTGCTGAGGATAGTAATTACGCCGCATTATTTGGCTTTATAGGTGTGCCCTACTTATCACGAAACCAAGTAACTCAAGAGCAATTAATTCAAGCCTGTGCCCAACAGCTCAGCTACTTTTATGGTAAGGATGCTGAAAAGGCAACCGGATACTTTATTAAAGACTGGGCAGAGGATAAATTTGTAGCTAATAAAGACGATCAAACTCAGCCTTCACAGCACCCAGAATTTGATTTTTCAAACTTGGAAGAGCAATTAAGTAACCTCAATATTCATTTTGTAGCGAGTGAGTTTGCAAAACAAGAAGCAGGATATTTAGAAGGCGCAATATACGCAGTGGATGACGCTATTAAATCGTTTATTAATTAATAGCCCTGTATTTATTGATAACTTAACCATCAAGGGTTTTAATTTTACAGCCCTTGATGGTTATAAATGTTAGTTATTTTTAGTAACGTCTTCACCGCTGCCCAATAAAGTGGCAACCCACTTGCCTTCTGCACTGGCTTCTAGGGCTATTTTTACAATCATTGTTAATGGTACAGATAAAAGCATACCCACAGTACCTAATAACCAGCCCCAAAATATTAATGATAAAAACACCACTAACGTTGAAAGACCCAGCCCTTTACCCAAAAATTTAGGCTCTACAATATTACCCATTACCGTATTTATTGTTAAATATCCTGCAGCAACAAGACCTGCCACTAATGGGCCTTGAGTAATAAGGGCAAGTAATACAGCTGGTACAGCCGCAATAATTGAACCTATATTTGGAATGTAATTGAACATAAATGCCAACACGCCCCAAAGCACAAAGTAGTCAACGTCTAAAATCCATAAGTAAAACGCAGCAATAATACCCGTCCCTAAACTTACTAGCGTTTTAATTGCCAAGTATGAATTAATAGATTCTAAAAAGCGGTCAATTTGCTTCATTTTACTATCAGGGTCTTCAAGTGCCATATGTATTTTCTTGCTCAGCATTGGCCCTTCAAACAGCATAAAAACAACCGTTAAAATAATTAAAAACATGTTTGCCATTACGCCACCTAACCCAGTGAGCATATTAGTGGCCACATCAACCATTTTGCCAGGGTCGAACATATTAATTAACTGATCTTTATTGATCAGTATGTTGTATTGAGATGCTAAATCGACCAGCCACACAAACTCTTCTTTAAGTTGTGTTTTATACTCAGGAAGCTGCTGAGAAAAGTCGTTGATAGATTGCCCTACAAGCCCGCCAAGGCTTACCCCTAAGCCAACTATAATCAGCACGACCAACATAACAGCAATGCCTTTAGGAATTTTGTAGCGCGCAAAAAACTTGATAAGCGGGTTACAAATAATGGCAATAAATGCCGCCAAAATAAACGGAATAATAATTACACTCGCGGCTTTTATTCCAGCGAGGACCACTACTAAGGAAGCAAAAACTATTAAGCTTTTATTTACTCCAGTTAAACTTGCCAATTTATTAATCCTTTTATTAACTATATCGTCCCAGTGTAAGGCAAAAGGTAATTAAATGAAATAATTACGAAGTGATCATAAAAGCCTGTTTTACGTATAAATTTGCAAAGCTGTTTGCTAGCGAGTATGTTTTTTAATCACTTGCTTCTATTTTATTGTAAGGATGAATAATGCATATATTTATAACTGGCGCGACCGGATTAATTGGTAAGCACTTATGCCCTTTTTTACTTCATCATAATACTGTTACTGTACTTAGCCGCAATCCAACTAAAGCAAACGTATTATTAGGCCACAAATTTAAAGCCGTAAGTGACATTAGTGATGTTGACTTTAACACTGTTGATATCGTTATTAATCTCGCTGGCGAGCCGATTGTAAATAAACGCTGGAGCGACAAACAAAAGCAAATAATACGAAACAGTCGTATTGATATTACACAGCAAATTAGTCAAGCGATTAAAGCCTGTAGTATACCCCCGCATACTTTTATATCTGGCAGTGCAATTGGTTTTTATGGTCGACAAAATAGTAATCCTATTGATGAAACTTTTGAACGCCCACACGATGAATTTAGCCACCAGCTTTGTAAAGACTGGGAAAATGCAGCACTACTCGCCCAATCAGAACAAACCAGAGTATGCCTTTTGCGAACGGGTATTGTTTTAGCTAAAAAAGGAGGTGCACTTGGAAAAATGTTACCTGCTTTTAAATTATGCCTGGGTGGCCCGATTGGTAATGGCGAGCAAGGCATGTCGTGGATACACATCGACGATATGATTCAGCTAATACTCTTTATTATTAAACACCCAGAAATATCAGGCCCTGTTAACGCAACAGCACCCAACCCTGTAAGCAATGCTCAATTTAGTAAAAGCTTAGGCGAGGCGCTCTCTCGACCTGCATTTATCACTATGCCAACCCCAGTACTTAAACTATTAATGGGTGAAATGTCAGACTTACTAACAACGGGGCAATTTGTAGTCCCTAAAAAGGCACTCGTTAACAATTATCGTTTTCATCATCCTGATATAAAATCGGCTTTAGAGAGCTTGGTTTAGCGGGCGTTAATATTCGTTCAGTTAAAATCCCTTTCAAATTAGATACATGGGTAAATTACTACTTTTTACCCATATTGACCTTTAAACATTAATACATAATAATCAGCAAGTTTTCCACGCCAACCACGCCTATCTTTAATAAAAGAGAATCTTAAATGCTACACCTGCCTACTGTGATCAGTCTCTCTTTTATTCTTAACGTATTAATAGGCTTGTTTTTTTTATCCGTACATAACTTTAAAAAACAAACATCATTTTTATTATTTGGCCTAGCGTGCATTACCTTTGCATTTGCCGAGTTACTTGCCTGTTTAAAGTTAGTAATAGACGCGCCTTTTATTACTCACTATTTGGCTGATATTTTTATATTACTAAGTCCATTGTTAATTATTATTGGGTTAAATAAATATAAGCACAGTAAGGCACTAAACTTAAAACATCTGTATTGTCTCCTTGGATTAACGGGGGTTGCTTTATTACCCATATATTCAGACCCTGCAGGGCAAATGCTGACAAGCTTAATTATTTCGGTTTTATACCTATATTCCGCATATATTATTAAGCAGATGAACTTTGTAGCCACTTTGCAAAAAAAAGCGCTGATAGTTTGTTTGTCAATTCACAGCATTTTAATGCTCATACAAACAACACTATTGGCAATATCTATTTTTAGTACTAATTCGCCAAACTACATAGAGCCACTGCAACTTATCTTAAGTAGTCATTTAATTTTAGCCACTTGTAGCGCACTAATATTGCCATACCTGCTGGCTTCTAATACAGAGCATACACTTTCAAGCCTTGCTAACACCGATACTTTAAGCCAATTACTTAATCGCCGTGGCTTTTTTACAAAAAGTAAAGAAGCACTAAGTGATCCTAAAAATATAGACAAAAATGTGTCTGTTATTTTGCTCGATATTGACTTTTTTAAACGTGTAAACGATCAGTTTGGTCACGAAGCGGGCGACCACGCAATTAAGTGGATATCTCACTTTATTAAAGAGCAATTTTTAAATGTAGGTATTAGTGCCAGAATTGGCGGAGAAGAATTTGCCATTTTACTACCTGATTACACACTTAGTGCAGCAAAACGTGATGCTGAGCTATTAAGAAAGAATATAAGCACTCAAGCTTTTTATCATGAAAATCAGCATATAAAACTTTCCGTAAGCGCTGGGGTAAGTAATGCAATTAATGGGAATGCAACTATAAAAGAGCTGCTCGCTTATGCTGATAAACGCCTTTACTTAGCTAAAGAAACAGGCCGAGACAAAGTAGTAACCTTTGATGAAAAAAACTTACTCACTAAAAGTTAATTGCTTTTAAGTGACTTATAAGCGCATTAAAAACAACTATATTTACACTACCATATTTTATCTAGCTAACATCTATCCATAAAAAAAGCCCTTCATTAGAAGGGCTTTGGTATACACACAATAAAGTTAATAAACTACTTACAAGACAGCGTAGCCTCGTCCGCTTTATTTGGCACAAACTGAATATTAGCTACAGAAATTGATGCTTTACCATTGCTGTGCAAGCTAAATGGGCTTGTAAGGCTTGCAAAATTAACACCCTTATCAGCAAAACAACCTAAATCAATTGATACTGACTGCCATTTATTTTCAATAGTTTTATCCACTACGTTTGCTAAATCAATGCTTGCACCACACTCACCCGAACAAGTCATAGCAAGGGCTACATCGTTCGTTAGTGCCTCGTTTAATTTAAGATCAAAGCTAATCACACTGTTTGCTTCAACGTAGGCAATGGTATCTTCTGCAAAGCTTGTTACTATTTCAGCACTGGCTTTTTCTGCACCGCTGAAGTTAAATTGGCGCGCGTCTTCTTGTACTGTTTTGTCCTCAGTACGGTATTTAATTGCACCAAATTCATGGGTACTACTCGATACATCTAAAAGCCCATCGCCCGATTTTAACAATAAGCGCCATGGTGCTACAGGTGCACCAACAAGTATATCCATACTTGTAAGCCCTGAGTTATCAAGTTTAGAGTCTTCATCAAGGTCGTCAGCTAGCACATTTTTATCGCCATACGTTAAACCAAAACCATAAGGAAGTAATGGATCGTAATTTTCATCGCCCTTATTAACCGCAGTTTGTACCGCCGATTTAGGCCAAGAAAACGATAGCTTACCTTTAAAGTTATTTTGGATGGTGCCGTCTGCCGCTTTTAATAACACATCAGCAATACCCGCACCTTCTGTACCTGGTAACCAAGCAGCCACAAAAGCATCAGATGCGTTAAGTTCGCTGTTCACCCACATAGGGCGACCTGAAATAAACACAGATACAACAGGAATGCCTTGCTCTTTTAGCGAGCTTAAAAGTGCTAACGACTTTTTATTTCCGCGCTCAAACTCAAGGTTATCTTTATCGCCGTGCCCTTCTGCGTAAGGTTCTTCACCAAATACAACAATGGCAACATCAGGACGTTGTTCAAACGTACCATCAGCACTTAAAGTAACACTTCCACCTGCTGCAGATATTTGCTCTTCAAGCCCTTTGTAAATTGACGTTGCTCCAGGGAAGTCTGCATTTTTATTATTAGTCCCTTGCCACGTAATACTCCAACCACCCGACTGTTTACCTATGTTATCGGCACCATCACCTGCAACAAGTACGTGTTGATTAGCTGCGATAGGTAATAGGTTATTTTTATTTTTAAGTAATACAAGCGATTCGCGCACAGCTTGGCGTGCTACTTCGCGATGCGCTTGAGCGCCAATAAGCTCTGTTTTACCCGAGTACAGGCGCTTAGCCGGACTTGGTTTATCAAATAACCCAGCGCGTAACTTAACGCGTAAAATACGTGCAACCGCATCATCAATGCGGCTCATACTTATTTTACCTGCTTTTACTTGTGCAATTGTATTTTCATATAGCGGCTTCCACGCACCTGTTGGCACCATAAAAATATCAAGGCCAGCATTTACCGCTTCTGGGCAGCTTTCGTTAGTACAGCCTTTAATTTGCCCATGGCCGTTCCAATCTCCCACTACAAAACCATCAAAACCCATACGTGTTTTTAATACATCTGTAAGTAAGTATTTATTGCCGTGATTTTTAACGCCATTCCAGCTATTAAAAGATGCCATAACAGATTGACTACCCGCCGACAAACCACCTACGTAACCTTGGGCATGAATATCAAATAGCGATTGCTCGCTGTCTATATTATTTCCCTGATCATCTCCATCAACGGTGCCGCCATCGCCAATAAAGTGCTTAACCGTGCTAATAACGCGCTTATCACTTAAAAAGTCGCCATCGGCTTTACCTTGCAATCCATTTACAATCGCTGCTGAGTAATCGTGAACAATTTTTGGATCTTCAGAATAGCCTTCGTACGTTCTGCCCCAACGGTCGTCTCGTACTACTGCTACAGTGGGTGCAAATACCCAATCTATCCCCGTAGCCATTACTTCTACTGCGGTAATAGACGCTATTTGCTCTATTAAATCTGGGTTATTAGCCGCGCCTAAACCAATGTTATGTGGAAAAAGTGTCGCGCCAATTACGTTATTATGACCATGTACTGCATCGGTGCCCCATATAGTCGGAATTTTGCTGCCGTCCACTGAGTCATCAATAGATGCTTGATACATTTTTTCTGCAAGTGCAACCCAATCCTCTGGCGTTGCATGCTTATCGCCATTAGGAAAAGCACCACCGCCATTGAGGTAAGAGCCAAAACCATATTTACGCATGTCTTCAACGGTAATATCACGAATTTCTGGTTGAATCATTTGCGCTACTTTTTGCTCAAGCGTCATATTTTCTAAAAACGTGACAATTTGAGCTTCAATAGCAGGGTCTTTTTTCACTGCAATTGAAAGCTTTGGCCAAATTTTCTCAAGCTTTGATTGCGCTTCAACATTTACTTTTTCAACATTGCTTTCGTTAGTACATCCGCTTAGTGCAGTAACACTTCCTACTAACGTTGCAATTGCTAATGCATTAAGTTTAAAAGTCGTTTTCATTATGATGGCTCCTTCACTAATACTGGTTTGCTGCCTCGTAGGCCGTAAAAAACAATGAATATGTAACATAAAATAGGTAAAACATACGAAAGTTGAACACCCACACTATCAGCAAGCGCACCTTGTAAAAGTGGCACTATTGCACCACCTACAATCGCCAAACACAAAATACCAGAGCCTTGAGCGGTATGCTTACCAAGTCCATTTAACGCTAAACTAAAAATAGTTGGGAACATAATCGAATTGAATAAACCAACCAATAGTATTGACCACATTGCTAATTGACCCGACGTGCTCATGGCAATAATGACTAAAATAATAGCCATGGTTGCGTTAAAGCCAAGTACTTTACCTGCGGGTAGTTTTTGCATTACAGCAGCACCAATAAAACGCCCAACCATAGCACCACCAAAATAATAAGTGATGTAATGAGCTGCAACATTCTCTTTTAGCCCTGCTATATTTTCTTGTGCTAAAAAGCTTACTAAAAAGCTACCAATTGCCACTTCGGCGCCTACATACATAAATATACCCACAGCACCTAATACAAGATGGCGATACTGCCAAGCACTGCCTTCAATTGCCTCTGATTTTTCGGCTTCTGCTTTTTGCTCGCTCATAATGTCTGGTAATTTAAGCCAAGCAAAAATACCGGCTAGTAAAATAAGCATTGCAGCTAGAAGGAGGTAAGGAAGTTGAACTGACTCTGCATTTTGAGCCGGTGTTAAAAAGGCTTCTGACGCTGAGTCTAGAATTAACAGAGCACCAAATGATGGCGCAACAGTGGTACCTAATGCATTAAAAGCTTGGGTAAGCGTAAGTCGAGATGACGCAGTTTTTGGTGAGCCCAACAAACTTACGTAAGGATTAGCAGATACTTGCAATAACGTTATGCCGCTGGCAAGTACAAATAAAGCGAATAAAAATACAGAGTAACTATGTAAAGACGCTGCTGGGTAAAATAATATACACCCGACTGCTGCAATTAATAATCCAATCACAATGCCTTTTTTATAGCCCACCTTTTTAACTATATAACCACTTGGAAGTGACATTAAAAAGTAAGCGCCAAAAAAGCAAAACTGAACCAACATGGCTTGTACATACGTTAAGTTAAATACGGCTTTTAAGTGTGGGATTAAAATATCATTTAAGCAGGTTATAAATCCCCACATAAAAAATAATGTTGTTAGAGAAGTTAATGCAAAACTGTAATTTTTATCCTGATAGTTTTGCGACTGTGTGTGTGTTGTCACTGGTGCTGAACTTGCCATGTGTTCTCCGTATTTTATTATTATAAATCTATTCTTAAGCTGCCCTGTTTTAGTTTTCAGCTGTCTTTAAACCATCCAGAAGCATTAAAGAGTTGACCTAAGAATTAATAAACACTAACCTTAAATGTAAGCGCTTTCATATGCAATTAAATACGAACAAGCTGTATATTTCAACACTTTTTATTTTTTGTACCACGCATACAGCATTAATTAAGCAAAAACACAGAGCTTATTTCTCTGTAAATGACTAACAAAAGGTTTGTTATTAATGACAAAATTATCATTACCACCCCATTCACCGCTTTTATCTAAAAACTTTGTATACGGTGTGGCCACAGCTTCTTTTCAAATAGAAGGCGGATCCCAAGATCGTCTCCCATGTATTTGGGACACTTTTTGCGATACGCCCAATAAAATAGTCGATAGCTCAGACGGGCATACCGCGTGCGATCACTATAACCTTTGGCGTGATGATATAGACCTTATTGAGTCACTTGGCGTAGATGCTTACAGGCTTTCTATTTCTTGGCCGCGCGTGATGACCCAAGACGCAAAGTTAAATCCTGTTGGCGTGAAGTTTTATACTGATATTTTAGATGAGCTAAAACGTCGCAATATTAAAGCCTTTGTTACTTTGTACCACTGGGATTTACCGCAACACCTTGAAGATGAAGGCGGTTGGCTTAACAGACAAACAGCTTACGCTTTTGAACATTACGTAAATTTAATTACCAAAGCCTTTGGCGATCGCGTTCACTCTTATGCCACATTGAATGAACCATTTTGTAGTGCGTTTTTAGGTTACGAAATTGGTATTCATGCCCCAGGTAAAGTGGGTAAAGAATATGGCCGTAAAGCAGCGCACCATTTATTATTAGCCCACGGACTCGCTATGAGCGTATTAAAGCAAAACTCGCCTAATACATTAAATGGCATAGTGCTTAACTTTACGCCGTGTTATAGCCTTACTCAAAGTGACGAAGACTTAAAAGCCACTGCATTTGCAGACGACTATCTTAATCAGTGGTATATAAAACCAATAATTGATGCCCAATATCCTGATATAATTAATCAATTACCATTAAACCATCAGCCTGAAATTCTTGAGGGCGATTTGGAACTAATTTCTCAATCTATTGATTACTTAGGTATTAACTTTTATACCCGCCAAGTTTATAAAGCGCACCCTGCTGACATTTATGAGCCTATTTCACCTACGGGCCCGCTAACTGATATGGGGTGGGAAATTTACCCGCAATCGTTCACCGACTTGCTCGTATCGCTTAATAAAACATACACCTTACCGCCTATTTATATAACCGAAAATGGTGCAGCAATGCCCGATACGTATAATAATGGTGCAGTTAACGACTTAGACCGTTTAAGTTATTATAATACTCATTTAAACGCGGTTCATAATGCAATTGAACAAGGTGTTGTTATACATGGCTACTTTGCTTGGAGTCTAATGGATAACTTTGAATGGGCTGAAGGCTATTTAAAACGTTTTGGTATTGTGTATGTAGATTATAAAACCCAGCAACGCACTATTAAAAAAAGTGGCTTAGCTTATAAAGAACTCATCTCTAAAAGATAAGAGCATACCCATAACTAAAAACAAGTATAAAGCGGGATAAATAATCATGGTCAGTGTAAAAGAAAAAATAGCGTATGGCTTAGGCGACACCGCCAGTAATATCATTTTTCAAACAGTTATGATGTTTTTAATGCTGTACTACACAGACGTAGTGGGTTTATCACCCGCTGTTGTCGGTACTATGTTTTTAGCAGTACGTATTTTTGATGCCGTAACCGACCCATTAATGGGCAACCTTGCTGACAAAACACATACGCGCTGGGGGCACTTTCGCCCCTACCTACTTTGGCTTTCGCTTCCTTTTGCCATTATTAGTATTTTAGCGTTTACTACGCCTGATTTAGAAGGCACCGATAAAATAATTTATGCCTTTACTACTTACACACTACTTATGGTGGCTTACACCGCTATCAATATTCCTTATTGTGCATTGGGCGGTGTACTTACTGCAGATGTAAAAGAGCGCGTGACTATTCAGTCTTACCGGTTTGTATTTGGTATGTTAGGCGGCGTAATAGTAGCGGGTTGTACTATGCCAATGGTTGAGTACTTTGGCCAAGGCGATGCTGCTAAGGGCTATCAATACACCATGACTGCAATGAGCATTTTAGGCTTTGTACTTTTTTTACTTTGTTTTTTAGGCACAAAAGAGCGTATACAACAGCCAAAAGAGCAAAACATTCCTTTTGCCCAAAGTATTAAAGCATTAATTAAAAACGATCAATGGCGAACACTTTGCTTAGCTGCGTTTTTTTTACTTACCGGTCAAGTATTAAGGCTTACGCTTGCTGTTTACTACGTAAAATACTATTTAGGTCGAGACGATCTAATCACCTTATTTATGACACTAGGCGTTGCAGCAAGCATGCTAGGGTGTGCTTTAGCTCAACCACTTGCAAAGCGCTTTTGTAAAATAAAAGCCTATATAAGCTTACAAGTTATTGCTGCCGCTATTTGTGGTTTTAGCTACTTTATTAGTAAAGATCAATTAGTACTCGCATTTACTGCCTTTATTTTATGGAAGTTCTTTTTAGATATGGCAACCCCTTTGTTGTGGGCCAAAATGGCCGACACCATAGATTACGGGCATGAAAAAACAGGTGTACGCATTACGGGTTTAGTTTATTCAGGCGTCATATTTTTTATTAAAATGGGCGTGGCGGTAGGCGGCGCAATTGCAGGCTGGTTGTTATCTTTTTACAGTTATCAGGCCGATGCAGTACAAACTCTTGATACCCAACACGGTATTTTACTGTCATTCACTGTACTACCTGCTTTTGGCTCATTATTTGTTGCCTACATAATGAAAAAATATACACTGACTAATCAGGTTGTTGAAAATATTCAATCTAAACTAACAGCTAGTTAAGATATATACTCTAAGGTATTATTTAGCCGAAGTAGTTAAGGATAAGCGAGTGAACAAATAACATGGCAACAATTTATCAAGTCTCAGAGCTTGCGGGCGTATCGTTAGCCACCGTTTCTCGCGTGATGAACAAAAATACCCGTGTAAGCGATAAAACTAAACAAAAAGTGCTTGATGCTATGGCGCAGCTTGGCTACAAGCCTAATTCAATAGCGCAATCTTTAGCCTCTAACTGTACTAACAGTGTCGGTATTTTAGTGTCTGAGTTACATGGTCCTTTCTTTGCCCAAATGATGGCAGGTATTGAATCAGAGCTTCGTGCTGCGGGTAAACACGTTATTATTACCACCGGACACAGTGAAGAAGACAAAGAACAAGAAGGCATTGAGTTTTTAATTAGCAGACGCTGCGATGCCATTATTTTGCACGTTGAAGCCGTCTCAGACGACTACCTAATAAAATTAAGCCAAGGCTCTACACCCGTTTATTTAATGAGCCGTTACGTAGAGCAACTAAAAGACAACTGTATCAGCCTAGATAATCAATTAGGTGGTTACCTAGCCACTAAATCGATATTAAATCAAGGCCATACACAAATAGCGTATATTGCAGGCCCGCAGTTTAAAGCCGATGCATTTAATAGACTTGAAGGTCACAAACAAGCACTCACAGAGGCTGGTGTTAAATTTGATCCTACGCTTTATTATATTGGCGACTTTAACGAAACTGGCGGTAGTAAAGGCTTAAAACATTTTATTGATGAAAAACTTAGCTTTACTGCACTGGTATGCGCCAATGACGAAATGGCTTCCGGTGCCATGAAGTATGCACGAGAGCACGGTTATAACTTACCAATTGATTTATCGATTGTTGGATTTGATAACGTTATTTTTGCAAACTACCTATACCCTACACTCACGACCATAGATAATCCGGTCGGGAAAATGGGCGAAATGGCAGCTAAATTAGTGCTTAAAGACGTATATCAAAATAAAAACCTCGTTATAAATCGCTTTTTTGAACCTACTTTAATGCAGCGCGATTCATCAGCACCACTTATTAAATAAAAACCAAAGACTAAAAAAGAGTACTGATTTTGGTACAAAAAAAGCGGCTAAATGCCGCTTTTTGTATGTGAGCTACTTAACAATCCAAGGCGTTACTTTAATAACGTTCGATATATCGCCAAGCACTGCGCTATCATCTTCCCAGCTATCTTCAACTGCAAAATAACACACTGACTTTTCACACGTTATGCTCTTATCATCAAATTGCATTGGGCTTTTAAATGTAACTGCTACGCCCTTTTGCTCTGGTAATAAAAACCACATTAATTTACTTACAAAAAAGCCCGATAAATCAGTTAACAGCTCATCAAGTTCTTCGTTAATGGTATATAACGACTGCTTTGAAAATGTTAAATCTTCAAGTTCGTTTGCTTCTATTTGAAGTTTTAATTGGCAATCATGATCTGGATTTTGTGGCTGCACCACAATGACGGCTTTATCTGTATCAAGTTGCTTATCGAACGGTAATAATAGCTGTGCTTTATCGGTGAAGTTAAGTGGGTACTCGTTTCTTTCAGTTAAAATAGTGCCGCTTTTAATGGCACACGCTTCATTAGTTGCTATATCACTTATATAAAAATTAACTCGCGCATATTGGAAGTCGCCTTTGTTAACAACTTTTAATCGGTCATAAAAACCGTCATACGACATAACAAATTCTCTTGCATTAACATTAAATGCACTCATGCCCAGCAGCACTAACGCAATGGCGTTGGTGCAATTAAAAATGTATTTATTCATCAAAGTAGGCTCTATTTTGGCTAATCATCGTGTTTAGCTCTTCTATATACGCTTCACCGCGCTCAGAGTAAGACATTAAACCATGTGTAAGTTCAGTCGCTAAAATTGGTTTTTGCTCAAGACGTAAGTTTTCACGTATTGCGCGTAAATCTTTATAAGCAGGATGCGTATTTATGTTTTTAAAATAAGAGTTTATAGCAGCTCTTACCGATTTAAACGCAGCAACTTCGTGTGCAGCTCCAGTATTACGGCGTTTTGGTACCATGCCACAACCTTTTGTGTAACACCACTGACCAAAAAAGTTAAGGCCAATACGTGCAAAACGCGATGTGCCCCACGCCGATTCATTTGCAGCTTGCATAAGCGCTAATTCTTTAGGGATTATATCAACACGGCGTAGTGCTTGCGTAAGTATTAGCGTATCAATGGTGGTTGGTAAGCCGTACGACTTTAATATTGCTGCAATATCTTTGCTTTGCTTTTTTTCTAAAGGTAATTCGTTTTGTAGCATCATGCGTGCTATTTCAAGCTTAGCGCGTTGCTGTAATATTTTTTTGTTTTCGGCTTCAACGTGCGGACGAATAAAGCTAAAAAATGCATGTTTTTTTTCTTTAACATCACTAAATTCTGAAAACTTTGGCAGTTTTACATTATGTAATGGTTTTTCTTTTTTCTTCACTTTTTTTGGTTGTTCTGACGTTTGTTCATCTAGTTCAACATCATCATTTTGTATAAACGGATATGCAAGCGCCCATACAAAAAACACGGTTAGTAAAAGCTTAAAAATCGTTTTTAACATGTATTCTCTCTTTGAAACAACAACTATGCATGGTTAATACACAAGCATACGAAGGCGCATTATACCTAAGCCACTTTATAAACGCGAATAACTGGGATTTGATGACCTTTTACGGTTGAATTTTCAGCAGTGGATTTGGGTTTTAGATAAAACAGAGCCTATGTAGTGCATTTGCTCATTCGCAATTTATAAGTCCATGGGTATACTGAGCAAAGTTTAATAATATTAACTATGTGTGAGTAAGCAGTATGGATAAACAATGGCAAAGCCGAATAATAGAGCAATATAAACATCGTCCTAACGATAACCGCTCGCCGTGGCAGGTCGACCGTTCGCGTATTATTCATGCCGCAGCATTTAGGCGTTTGCAAGCTAAAACCCAAATTATGGGTATTGGCCTAAACGATTTTTACCGCACTCGCCTTACCCACTCTTTAGAAGTATCGCAAATTGGTACCGGCATATTGCGCCATTTAAAAGCGCAACATAGCGACTTTACGCACTTTCCATCAACTGGACTGCTAGAAACACTGTGTTTGGCGCACGATATTGGCCATCCGCCTTTTGGTCATGGTGGTGAAATAGCGCTAAATTACATGATGCGCGATCACGGTGGTTTTGAAGGTAACGCACAAACACTGCGCATAGTTGCAAAACTTGAGCCCTATAGTAATGGGCACGGTATGAACCTAACTCGTCGTACTTTATTAGGTTTTATAAAATACCCCGCGTTTATTAATACGCTTTGGCATACCATTCCCGATGCCACAACCGGTCGTGCATTTATAAAAGCAGATGATTGGCGCCCTGCCAAAGGGTTATACAACGACGATGCAGCCATATTCAATTGGATAGTAGAACCACTGAGTCAAAACGATAAAACATTGCTAGGTAACCATGCCGCTATTGATAAGTACCGCGCTAAAACAACGTATAAATCGCTCGACAGCGCCATAATGGAACATGCCGACGATATAGCATACGCGGTACATGACTTAGAAGATGCCATTGCAACCCACGTACTCACATTAGACGATTGGCAAACCCATGCTCTGCCCCATTTAAAAGCACTAAACTTTGACTGGCTAAACGACATGCTTGAATCGCTGACCCAGCGCTTGTTTTCAAAAAATGATTATGAGCGAAAAGATGCCATAGGTGAGCTGGTTAATACCTTTATTATTCATATACATTTGGATATTCAAAACGATAACTTTGAATGCCCTATTTTAAAGTACACCGCTAAATTAGATGCCCAATACGACAGTGTATTGCAAATACTTAAGCATTTTGTGTTTCAACGTTTAATACGTGACCCCGAAATGCAGCAAATAGAATTTAAAGGTCAAAATTTGCTAATAGAGTTATTTACCGCTTTTGCTAGCGATCCGCTGCGTTTATTGCCCGAAACAACACAAGCACAATACATAGAAGCGCAAAAGCAAAACCAAGGGATGCGTATAATTTGCGATTATTTGAGTGGAATGACCGACGAGTACGCCTATAAAACATACCAACGATTGTTTTCACCTATGCAGTAGCTAACTGCTAACTGCTAACTGCTAACATTGAAAAGGCCGAGTAAATTTAATTTACTCGGCCTTTTTGCTCAGCTATTAAAGTTAGCTATTTTGTTAAAGCGCTTTTATAACGACTCTACGCCCATGTTGTATAACGTAAAACCAAATATATCAGCGTACTGCTCAATTGTTTTACTCGTTGGTGTACCTGCGCCATGTCCCGCATTTGTTTCTATACGAATAAGCGTTGGATTATTACCCGTTTGCTTTGCTTGAAGCTCAGCGGCAAACTTAAACGAATGCGAAGGGACAACGCGGTCATCATGATCGCCAGTTGTGATCATAGTAGCTGGATACTCAACACCTGCTTTTACATTATGAAGTGGTGAATAACCTTTAATGTATTCAAACATTTCTTTGCTTTGCTCACTGGTACCGTAGTCGTATGCCCAACCAGCGCCCGCAGTAAATGTATGGTAGCGCAGCATATCAAGTACGCCTACAGCAGGTAGAGCCACTTGAAATAAGTCTGGGCGCTGCGTCATTACTGCGCCAACTAACAAACCACCGTTAGAGCCACCCCGAAGTGCTAAGCGCTTTTTAGACGTGTACTTTTTATCTTTTAAATACTCAGCTGCGGCAATAAAATCGTCAAACACATTTTGCTTTTGCAATTTAGTGCCTGCATTGTGCCAGTCTTTACCGTACTCACCACCACCGCGAATATTAGCAACGGCGTACACACCACCTTGCTCAAGCCATACTGCATTAACGGGGCTAAAGCTTGGCGTTAAACTAATATTAAAACCACCGTAACCGTATAAAATTGTAGGGTTAGAACCATCAAGCTTAATGCCTGTTTTATAGGTAATTACCATCGGTATTTTAGTACCGTCTTTTGAGGTGTAAAACACCTGCTCAGACGTGTAATCATCACTATTAAAATCAATAGCCGACTTACGATAAACACCCGATTCACCCGTAGCTACGTCAAACGTATAAGTAGTACCTGGTGTTTTGTAGTTAGTGAACGAATAATAAAGCGTTGTTTGATCTTTTTTACCGCCAAAACCACGTGCAGTACCCACGCCTGGTAATGTAATCTCGCGAATTAGCTTGCCTTTTTTGTTGTACTGTTTTACCTGCGAAATAGCATCAACCATGTAGTTGGCAAAAAAGGTATCGCCACCTTTTGTCAGGTTTAGTACGTTTTTGGTTTCAGGAATTAAATCAACCCAATTTTCTGGGCTTGGGTTGCTTGCATCAACCGTCACTACTTTTTTGTTTGGTGCATTAAGGTTAGTAACTAAAAACAGCTTGCTGCCTTCGTTATCAATAACTGATGTATCTGAATCAGTATTTCCTACAACCGTTACAAACTCACTGTTTTCTTTTGTTAAATCTTTTATAAACAGCTTATTGCCTGAAGTAGACGTACTAGCTGAAATAAGTAAGTAGCGGCCGTCATGAGTTACATCAGCGCCTACATAGCGATGCTTTTGTTCATCAGTTTCACCAAATACAACACTATCTGCAGATTGTGCAGTACCTAGCTTATGGTAATACGCTTTATGCTGATCTGTTTTAGCCGAGAGTTCACTGCCTTTAGGTTTTTCGTAACTTGAATAGTAAAAACCTTCGTTGCCAAGCCACTCTATGCCACTAAATTTAACGTCAACAAGCGCTTCTTCAACTTGCTCTTTAGTATGTGCATCAATAACTATAATTTTACGCCAATCGCTACCACCTTCAGATATTTGATACGCGAGCAATGACCCATCTTTTGAAAACGATAAACCCGACATAGACGTCGTACCATCTTCACTAAACTTGTTTGGATCTAAAAATACTTCAACGTCGCCGCCATCTTTACTGCGGTACAAAACATATTGATTTTGCAGGCCATCGTTTTT
The DNA here is from genome assembly GCF_000498015.1 of Pseudoalteromonas sp. TAE79. Taxonomy (NCBI): domain Bacteria; kingdom Pseudomonadati; phylum Pseudomonadota; class Gammaproteobacteria; order Alteromonadales; family Pseudoalteromonadaceae; genus Pseudoalteromonas; species Pseudoalteromonas sp. TAE79. The sequence goes on along the minus strand of NZ_AUTL01000280.1, from coordinate 27,404 downwards.
ATAAAAATAGGTGTAATCGCCTTCAGTAAAAGGAGCGCCTATTTTTTCGTAATTCATTAGTTTTTCAAGGCGCTGCTTTAACTTATCGCGATAAGGTATTTGTTCTAAATAAGAAAACGTTAAATTGTTTTGCGTTTTAACCCAATCGGCAGTTTCTCTGCTCATATCATCTTCAAGCCAACGATATGGGTCACTAACGGCTTCTTCAAAGTAGGTATCTACTACATCGCCTTTTTTTGTTTCTGGGTATATAACTGCGTTAACTTGCTTCATAGGTGCTTTTACTTCTTCTTGAGTTACCGTATTAGTTGGCTCTGAACAGCCGCTAAGCGCTACAATTACAGCACACGCTAGAGTATGTTTAAACATCCCGAGTTCCATTCTTATTTATTAATAGTGCGCCTAAGTTATTAACTTTTAGCCCTTTTGTCTATTTAGATGCGTTAAGCGCCATTTATCGCTGTAAACAAATGTAAACTTACGCTTTAATAACACGACCCTCATTAAAATAAAAAACAATAAAAGAGCACACTATGCAAAGTACAAACCCCACGTTTAAAAGCTTTAAAGCTTTCTATCCTTATTATTTAAAAGAGCACCGCAACGTGACTTGCCGCCGCTTACATTTTATAGGAAGCACCCTCGTTCTTGCTGTAATCGCAATAGCATTATTAAAACAACACTACGGTTTATTGTGGCTATTACCTGTTATTGGATATGGGTTTGCGTGGGTCGGGCATTTCTTTTTTGAAAAAAACCGCCCTGCTACTTTTAAACACCCTTTTTACAGTTTGTGGGGAGATTGGGTAATGTTTAAAGACATACTTATTGGAAAAATTAAATTTTAACACTATTTCTAGCACTCTTTTTTATACCAATTACTTATAAAAACAAAATTACTTCATGCTTTAAAGTATAGGTTCTAATAAGTAGTACATAATTTATAATACACCCATTAAATGTTAATTTAGTTAACATTTAATGGGTGTATTTTTATTTTATATTTTTAAAAATATTTATAGCTCAACAGTTGTTTATTGCCAGCCCAATAAAAATGGCTTCCTACAAATAATTAGTTAAATCTACCAACCTCATCTTACCAGTTAATTAAACGTTAAATTTAATTTTTAAATATAATTCATTATCCATCAATTACTTAGCAATCACCTTCCTATATAACTAAAACAATGGTCATTATAAAAAACAACCAAATGTAATTGTAAAAAACCTTAAATTAATTGAATGTTATTCAATTGACTGGCTTTGTTAATTAAGTATATGTTCAAGGTAACAAAGAGGTTTAATCTTTATCTTTTTGTAAAAAACTAAAATAATTCAATGGGTATGGGGAAATACAGCATGAATAGAAAACCGTTATTAAAATTACAGCAGTCGGTACCACAAATATTACTCGCCATGAGTGCATCAGCTGCACTAGTTGGTTCGCTCTCAGTAAATGCTGCAGAGCAAGAAACCAAAGCAGAAGAAAACATCGAACAAATAAGCGTAATTGGCTCTCGCCGATTAGGCCGTACAGTAGAAGACAGTGCAGTACCCATCGATATAATTGGTGCAGATGCACTTAAAAACTCAGGCTTTACTGAAACGAATGCCCTACTTAGCAATTTATTACCTAGCTTTAACTTCCCGCAAGCATCACTTACTGACGGTAGTGACCATGTACGCCCTGCTCAACTTCGTGGTTTAGCACCCGATCACACTTTAGTGCTTGTTAATGGTAAACGCCGCCACAGTAATGCATTACTTAACTTAAATGGCTCAACGGGTCGTGGTTCATCATCAGTTGATTTAAATGCTATTCCAGCAAATGCTATCGACCGCATTGAAGTATTACGTGATGGTGCAGCAGCCCAATATGGCTCTGATGCTATAGCCGGTGTTATTAATATTGTGCTTAAAAGTGCCAGCAGCGGTGGCTCAGTGGCGGCTATATATGGTGCTAACGTAACCGAAATGGACGGTGTACCACAGCTTGAGTCTGGATCTGAAGGCAGTGATGGTAATTTAGCCTTTACCGAAGGGGGCGATCGCTCTTTAACAGACGGCCAAACACTAACGCTGCAAGGTAATATGGGTTTTGAACTTGGCGATAATGGCTTTTTAAACATTTCAACAGAATACCGCGACCGCCATTCAACTAACCGCTCTGACTACGATAATCGTGAAAACTACGCACGATTAGATGATGGCTCTCTCGACCCACGTGAACTTACCGTAAATCGATATAACCATAACTTTGGTAATGGCGATGTAGAAGACTTTTCAGTGTTTTATAACGCAGGTTACCAGTTAACAAATGAGGTCGATTTATATTCGTTTGGCTCTTACAGCAAACGCGAAGGCGAAGGCGGTGGTTTTTATCGCCGTGCAAGCGATAGCCGTAATATAGAAGAAGTTTACCCTGATGGCTTTTTACCGGTTATTACTTCAGACATAGATGACTTTTCACTGGCACTTGGCGCTAAAGGTTTTGTAAGTGAATGGAATTACGATGTATCGGCCGTATATGGTCAAGATGCATTTGAGTTTGGTGTAATAAATAGTTTAAATACCTCATACGGCCCGACTAGCCAAACAAGCTTTGATGCAGGAACACTTACTTACGATCAACTTACCTTAAACGTTGATTTTAGTCGCGAAGTAGACGTCAGCTTTTTAGAAAGCTCGGTAAGTGTAGCTGTAGGTGCTGAGTATCGCCGCGAAGGATACCAAATAGATGCAGGCGAAGAAGCTTCATATGCACAAGGCACATTTGGCCCAGGAGGCGCAGTAACCGACCCAGTCGATGGCCCATTTGGCGCAGCGGGCGCACAAGTATTCCCGGGGTTTACACCCGAATCAGAGGGCGACAATAGCCGCCATAACGTGAGCTTGTATATAGACCTTGAAACCTACCTAACCGACGATTGGAATTTAGCGGTTGCCGCCCGTTATGAAGATTACTCAGACTTTGGCGATACACTTAACGGTAAAGTTGCGACTCGTTATTCATTAACTGAAGACTTAGCGCTGCGCGCCTCTGTATCAACTGGTTTTAGAGCACCCTCTTTGCAGCAACAATACTTTACCTCAGTGGCCACTGTATTTGTTGATGGCGAACCAACCGAAACAGGTACGTTCGCACCAAGCAGCGATGTAGCAAAAGCACTGGGCTCACCTGGTCTTGATGCAGAAGAAGCTACTAACTACGGCGTTGGTTTTACATGGTCTACCGACTTTAATTTCAGCTTATCGGTTGATTACTACCAAATATTAATTGATGACCGCATTGTGTTATCAAACAACTTATCGGGCGATGCTACTGCCGATTTACTTCAAGGCACAGGCGCTAACCAAGGTCGTTTCTTCTTAAATGCAATTGACAGTAAAACCCGTGGTGTTGATGTGGTTGCCTCTTATAATGTAGCAACTGATGGTTATGGCGATTTAGCCTTTAACCTAGGTTACAACTACGGTAAAAATGAAGTAACAAATATTATCGACCCACCAGCAGAGCTGCAAGGTGCAGGGTTCGATCAAGATAACCTGTTCTCAGGCACTGAGCTGCGTCGTTTTGAAGTAAGCACACCGCGTAATAAGTACAACTTAAGCGCAACATGGACTAACGACGACATACGTACCACGCTTAGAACAACACGTTACGGCGAAACTCAAGACCCTTCAGATATCCCAGAACGTAACGAAGTGCTTAAGCCCAAATGGATAACCGACTTAGATGTCGCCTACTCCCTTAGTGAAAACTTATCGCTGAGCTTAGGGGCTAATAACATTTTTGATGTTTACCCAGATGCAACCCGTGAAAATGTTGACGATGTAACCACCTTCTCACGTTTATTTGCTTACTCTAGCTTCTCGCCGTATGGATTTAACGGACGCTACGTGTACGGTAAAATAGAAATGAAGTTTTAATAAGCGCAGCTTAAAGTAACCAAACACACAAAAGCCACCGATTAGGTGGCTTTTTAATGCGAGTTGCTGATAAATCTATAATTAAATTTTAGTTAACCAGCCGTGCTTGTCTTCACTTTTACCCCATTGAATATCGTTCAATGCTTGGCGAAGGCGTGCAGTCGTTGGGCCTGGCTCGCCAGTACCTACTTTGTACTCTTTATCGTTATGAATAAATGTACCCACAGCAGTTAGCACAGCTGCAGTGCCCGAAAGCGCGGCTTCAGTACCTGGTTTAGCAGCACGCTCTAATAGCTCAGTAACGCTAAAGTTACGCTCGCTTACCGTCATACCTAAATCTTTGGCTATGGTTAAAATACTATTACGCGTTACACCATGTAAAAACGTGCTATCAAGCGCTTTAGTAATAATTTCGTTGCCATCAATAAGTATAAAGTTAGCAGCACCGGTTTCTTGTACATCGCCACCTGGGCAAAATAAAATTTGGTCTGCCTGATACTTAGTTCGTGCAGCACTAATAGGTGCTAGAGCACTGGCGTAGTTACCACCACTTTTTACCATACCCATGTGCGGAGCGCAGCGCATGCCATCTTCTTCGAGTAGTACACGCAGTGCAGTTGCACCACCGGCAAAGTAATCACCTACTGGCGATAGTAACGTGTATAAAAGCGAGCTCATTGATGGCGCTGCTGCTTTACCAATTGCAGCCTCAGTACCAATGTGCGTTGGACGAATATACATAGAGCCCGGCGGTAATGGCGTTTCATCTGCGTATTCGCGCATAATATCGATAATCATCTTTTTTAGCATATCGCTGTCAAAACTCGGTAAGCTTAATAGCGCTGAGCTTTGTTGCATGCGTGCAATATTTGCATCCATTCTAAAAAGATAAACAGAACCATCTTCATGGCGAAAGGCTTTTAAGCCTTCAAAACATGTACTTGAATAATGAAGAACGTGCGCACCAGCATGAAGTTCAAGTTTATCGGAAGGGACAATCGAGCTTTCGCTCCATTTATTATCAGAAAAACGAGCTTGAATCATCTGCGGCATAAACACGGTACCAAATGCGGCCATTTTAATCTCTCTTGTGTGGTCTATTTTCCTCCATTGTATGACAATCACCCGCCATTTAACCATAGCTAAAGTAAGGCTTTTTTAATTAACTATGAGAAATTTTTGCAAGTGCTGTTTACTAATCAACCGCATTGGGTGCTATAAACAAAAAAATCGGCTAATGCAGTTGCACTAGCCGATTCTTAAAGGTAAATAATTTACTTGAACGAATATCTAATAATACGTTTTAGCACCGAGGTATACTGTTTAAAAAAGCTACCTGTATGGTAATCAATACCGTGTTTTTTCAAAACGGCTTGTACTTGAGGTGCAACTTCTTGGTAGCGCGAAGACGGCATATCTGGAAATAAGTGATGCTCTATTTGGCAGCTCAAATGCCCCGTTAAAACATGAAACCAATGCGACCCTTTAATATTAGACGAGCCCAGTACTTGGCGATAATACCACTGCCCTTGCGTTTCGTTTACGCAGTCTTCTTGTTTAAAGGTTTCTGTCTCTTCGGTAAAGTGACCACAAAATATTATGGTCGACGTCCATAAATTACGGATTAAGTTAGCTACCAAGTTACCCGCTAATACCCATAAAAATAAAGGCCCTGCAAGTAACGGAAATATCGCATAATCTTTAATTAACTGGCGAGCGCCTTTACTAAAAAAGCGCTGCTTTAATGTAGAGTGTGATACAAGCCCTTCACGGTTTTCTTTCTTTTTACCGATAAAAACACGCTCTGCAGCTAACTCGTGATACGACACGCCCCACTGAAATAACACACTTAAATTAATATATGTAAAAAACTGCCATACATTTTTAAAGCGCCATTTAAAATCATCGCTTAAACGCAACAAGCCATAACCAAAGTCTCTGTCTTTACCAATAATATTAGTATACGTATGGTGTTCAAAGTTATGAACGCGGTGCCAACTTTGTCCATCGCACGCTATGTCCCACTCATAATGTTGTGAGTTAAGTTGCTTGTCGTTCATCCAATCGTATTGACCATGCATTACATTGTGGCCAATTTCCATATTGTCTAAAATTTTAGCAAGCGCTAATAGCAGCACGCCTGCAACCCACAATAGTGGCTGAATAAAACCAAGCATAAGCAAAATTCGCCCGCTCCATTCACACACTCGCTGTTTGCGCACAACAGAGCGAATGTAGTCAGCATCTTGTTGGCCAACTTTGCCAAGGGTGTCCATTTTAATGGCATCTAGCTCGCTTGCGAGCATGTCGTAGTTAATGTTTTTCATAATTGTAACTCCAAATCACTAACAGGTTGGCTTACGCAAAGTTGTATTAATTGCTCGCCGTTGTCACTCAATTCACCTGTTTTTAAATTACGTACCACGCCTGACTTTTTAATACATTGGCATTGATGGCAAATACCAATACCGCAACCGCGTTTAACGGGGAGCTTTTTTTCTTCAAACTGAGTCAGTAAAACATCGTTGCCCGATACAACATGGGCACTGGCGTTAATTTTCACATTAAATTGGCTGTCGTCGTTTAAGCTAGGCAGCGCCAAACCAAATGCTTCTTGGTAGTAATTTAGCTTATGCGTTTTAGCAAAATCGCTCACCGTCTGCATAAATGCAGCAGGGCCACAGCAGTATATGTCTGGGTTTTCCCACGGCTTAATATTGCTGGTTATATCGCTTGATTGCTCACGCGTTAATAATAAAAACGAAAAATGCTCAAATTGCGCTGCCAACTCACTTAGCTCATCAACACATTGATGCTCAGTGGCTTTTGCGTAATACACTAACGAGACTTTTTGCGTAGTTTGGCCTAAGTAATCATCAAGCATAGCCAGCATAGGTGTTATACCCGACCCACCGGCAACAAAAGTAGCCGGTGTATGTGTATTTTTAAATACAAAGTCGCCGTTTGGCGCAGAAATATTGCACCACAAACCCGCTTTTAATGCGCTACTGAGTAAACCTGTAAAGCGCCCTTGCGCATTTATTTTGATTAGTAAGCGCACCAAACCTGTATTTTTAAATTGCTGAGCGCTTGAGGCCACGGTAAAAACGCGTGTTAATAATCGCCCATTAATTTCAAGCGTTAAACTTATATGCTGCCCTGACGTATGCGCCTGCCATTGTTTACTCGGCTTAAGTTGCACACTTAAAAAACCGCCATCAAGTACAGCTGTACTAACTACTTGCGCTCTAAACTGCCCTGCACGCCACGCAGGTTTAAACACCTGCATTACGGGCTCTATGTAGCCTGCAAAACTTTGATGGTGTAAAAACCATTTTGAAAATTGGTTTAATACTTGAGTCATCATGGTTAAATCTCTATCAAATCTTAATTGCTTTGAACTTACACGTGTACGCCCAAACTTCAGCGCACAAGTGTACGCTCAAATTTCAAGTTTTCAACCCCAATAGAGTAATTATTCAATTTTTTTATTAGCGCTAATTGCTAAAACAATTTCCTGTGAAGAGGTAATTTTATAAATAGAAGTGTGTGTTTTTCATTCAACTCAACACTTAACAAATTTATTTATGCCATGATAAGGTTGTGTAAGGTTAGATTAATTTTGGAAGCCATAATGATAAATTTAAGATCACATAACACTCACCCTAAACTAATAAGTGCAGGCTTAGCCGTTGCTATATTTGCTATTAACGCACCCGCGCATGCAAAAAGCGATTACGTAAAAAACTATAAACAGCTCGATACTTTATCGCTTAGCGTTAACGCAGTAACAGCGGCAGAAGGTGTAGTTATACCTTGGGCTATTGAGCCTTTAGCTAATGGTGATTTACTAATATCTGAGCGCAGTGGAGCGTTATTTTTATTACCTAAAAATACCACTAAATTAACTAAGGTTTCAGGGCTGCCCGACATTGACGCTAATGGCCAAGGTGGATTACTTGATTTAGCACTACACACCGACAGTAAACAAAACCAATGGCTGTACTTTAGTTACGCAAGTAGTGAGGGCAAAGGAAGCGGAAGTAACACCGCCTTAATGCGCGCCAAGCTAAGTGACGATCATATGCAGTTGTCTGATCAGCAATTGCTATACAAAGGCGAGAATAATAGTACCAAAGGCCAACACTACGGCAGNACATAAACCCACAAGATCTCACCCGTGATGGCGGTAAAATTTATCGCTTACACGAAAATGGTAATATCCCAAGTGATAATCCGTTTGTTGAACAAAAAAATGCAAAACATGCGGTATGGTCTTATGGACACCGTAATCCACAAGGTATGTGGATTGATAATCAAAATAATATTTTATGGTCTCACGAACACGGGCCACGCGGCGGCGATGAACTTAATATAATAAAAAAAGGCGCTAACTACGGATGGCCTTTGGTCAGTTATGGCGTTAACTACAGCGGCACCAAGTTTACCGACCTTAAAGAAAAAGACGGCATGCAATCGCCTGTATTACACTGGACCCCTTCAATTGCCCCTTCCGATATGTTGTATGTAACGAGTGATAAATACCCAAAGCTTAAAGGTAAGCTATTATTAGCATCAATGAAATTTGCATTTATTAGCGCATTGGAAATCTCAAAGGGTAAGGTTGTTAAGCAATATAAAGTACTCGATGGAATAGGCAGAGTACGCAGCTTAGCCCAAGGCAGTGATGGTTTTATTTATTTAGGTATTGATGGGCAAGGTATTAAACGCCTAGAGCCAGAAACGTAAGCACTAAAACTAGCACACAGTACGTTAATAATTACACCCTGTTTACTTTGCGCTTTTAAAGCGAAAAGTAAACATTTTCACCAAACAAAGAACTATTAAGCCCATTAATGCGTACACTAACTACATATAATTTAATAAATTAAGAGAATACTAATGTTTTCATTTTTAAAGCCTGATCCCGTAAAAAAACTGCGTAAAGAATACGACGTAAAGCTTGAGCAAGGCATGCAGGCACAAAGAAAAGGCGACATTAAAAGCTTCGCTATGTTAAGTGCAGAAGCCGAAAAAATCTGGAGTGAAATAGAAACTCTAGAGGCTAAAAAAGCCAAATAATACCAATCGTGTTAAGTTATTAGACATTTATAGCGACGGATAAATAGAGTGATAACAAGGCGTAAATTTCGATATGTAGTTGTTCTACATGAGAAGTTTATAACGCCGTTAACGCTTTATTTAGCACGCTAGAAAGGCTAAATATTTAAGTCGACTGGTATAAGTATACTTAAACGCGTCTCCCCTGTTTCAAAAAAAGGAAGACGCGTTTAGTAAATAATTCATGACCTCGTTTTACTGCTTCCACCATCCGTAAACCATCTTATATAATATGCTTACACAAACAAGTGTACTTAAAGCGGTTACTTGCATTATCGCCACCGTTTTTTAGTGACTATTAAATGATTTAAATCGGATTTGGTTTTCATTTTAAATATTTAATTGCTGTATTTATGTACCGCGCTGGCGTTTTTCTTCCTAAGTCTAAAAATGAGGACGTTTTCCTCTTTTCTGCATATTATTAAAAGAACAGCCCGACTTAAAGTTTAATACTCGCAATGTGTTACAGGATTTGTTATTAATATTAAAAATAATTAAAAGGACATACGTTGCTCATAAAAAGAGGAAAGTGTCCTCGATAAAGCTGTTATATGTCAAATAGGTTGTATTGAGAATTGTCATTATATATTCGGAAGGTAACCAATGGGTCTAGCGAAACCTACGCTGTACTTGCGAAAGGGTCATGGAACCTACGCAGCCTAATAGCTGAATTAGAGGTATGGCTTGATAGTGAGGCGGATACTTTACCATCGGGTTTTAAATGGATCGCTGATGTAGGATTTTCACCCCGTGTTGATGCATGTGGCGGCGGCCCGATCTTAAAGGTTGAGCTAATGCAAAAATGTGTTGATTTAAATATAGAAATTTACCTATCCGAGTACACTGAAGATGATGACATATAAAAAAATTCAAGCGGACACTAACAAGAGCGTTCAGCGCTGCTTAATTTGGTGTTAGTGGTCCTTAACAATGGGTTTTCAAATTTAGGATGAATGAAGAGAATGAAAATTACTTTATAGCAAAGTATGTAGCAGGTGCTTGTGAAACTGATGATTTGATCAATTATGCAAATTATAAGTTAAACAATGGCGTTTATTCTGACGAGCTACTGGATATTATTGATGCAGAACCTAAGTGTTGGGGAATTGTTTCACCTCTTTTTGAAAGTCTTATTGCTCAACTACCTTCATTTGAGGATTCAATTAATTTAATAATTAAATATCACTTAAAGTTAATTGCTAGTGAGAAAGTAGACCCATTCATTCAATTTCGGCAGTTGCTAAATGATATTAATAATTTTGATCTATATGAAAACGTGGCTAAGTATGCTGGAGATAATGTAGGGATCGAACATCTTTATGGGTTGTATTACGCAAGAGATGATTTGGATGTAAATGATAATGATGGTGTTGTTGAAATAAGTGTTCTGATGCAAGAAAAATCTAAAAAATGGCTATCGGAACACTAACAAACGCATCAAAGAATTATAGTGACACCCATCCTAATTACCTTGATCCGACTTTCCTTTAAATAAAAAGCGGAGCATTACAGTGAACAAAGGTATGAATAAATTGACCTTACGGGGTCAAATGAAAGTGAATATCTTACTTCACGCTGCGGCAACTGTATTGCCTTGTTCATAATATAGAAAAGCTGCAAAATACGATACATTGAGAAGGGGAAGCCCTTTCAACCTAAAATAAAGCCACTCAAACACCCGTAACCCCTTCAAAAACGCCAATTAAAACAATATCAAACGCTTCAATATTCTGCGTAAAAATACAGTAATCAATTGAACCAAAATAGGAACTCAGCTATGGTTTGTTTATCAATAAATTAAATAATAAAACGAGTTAATCTACAGGCTCGTTCGGGTTACTCAAATATGCTGTTCCAGATAGGAATTATCATTTGCGCTTTAGTTGTAGGATTTATTGAGACTTATTTTTACATGGGCTTCGCTGCACGATTAGCTAGAGACAATAAGGAAATCGGTATAACAAATTTTCGTTTAACTGAAGCACACGAGGCATTTACAAAAGGAAATTGTTGCACAAAACACATTCTTGAAAATGAGTGGTCAAAGTTTAAATGGTGTCGTAGGTTACGTATCTCACTTTTTATTGTCTTTGTGTTATCAATATTCTTTGTAAATAATTAACCAAGTGTAGCCCTAACCAACTGTTTAAAGTGATTCAATGGAAAATTATCACGATTCTTTTAAAAAATATGAGTCTGCGCTTTTAGAATGTACAAAGCTGTCTCAAGAGTGTGCTGGAATACCATCACCAACCAGTTCTCATTTTTATGCTTCGCTATTGTTTACGAAGTTATGTAATTGCGCTCACTCCATTGGTCGCTTGGCTCCAAAACCCCAGCAGATTGGTAAGGATGCTCACTGGGATTATAGTTCTGTTGCATCTTTAACTAGAGATCTTATTGAGTGTTATCTTACTTTTTATTACCTGTGTAGTGATAAGTGCTCAAGTGAAGAGTGGAATGCTCGTTGGCAATTGATGAATCTACACGATCATCTATCAAGGGTTAAAATGTTCAATGCGTTAGGCATGAACTACGAGGAAAAGGAAGAAGCTAAGAGCGTAAAAAATGAAGTCATAGAAAATTTAAAATCAAACAAATGGTTTCGTAAATTATCTGATAAACAACAAACACATTTTTTAAAAGGCAAAAATGCCTTTTTCAAAAGTCAGGATGAAATTCTGACTGCAAGTGGTGGTAACGTCTCAGACTTCAGGTTTAAATACATATTTGCATCTAACCATACCCATACTTTCCCAATGGGCTTCTATAGAATGGCTGATGGTAATAGAGGTCGTGGTGTCGAATCACAAGTAGAGATTCAATATACAGGGCTTTGTTTAGAGTGGGTTTCGGAGTATTTGCTCAAAGCAAAAGCAGAATTCGGCGGTAAATTTAAAAACCAAAAATAGTGTAACCTGCCATGTAACAAGCGCTTCAATAATGATAAATACTAGTTGGCTCCTACGCTGCGCTTCGGATATTTGGCAAGCATTTATAAAAGCGCAAGCTTTGTAGCTACTCTGTGGTGTATATCTTTATTGCTGCCATTATTGCTTTTGGCAAATGATGAAATTTCATAGATCCCAATAATAGCTGTTGTTCTTATAATTGTTTACGGCACAACTATTTCTCTTTTTAGAAGGGATCAGCTATTTGAAGGGACTTGGTGTATGTCAGATGTAGTCGCATATATTTTAGTGCCTATTTGTCTTTTTGCATTTGTCACATATATGATGCTATCAAGCTTAAACACCTAACAAGAACATTAGACGGAATTTGCTCTTCGCCCCCGTTTATTAGGTCTCACGATTATTTTTACCATACACATTCTCAGGATTTATTTGCATTAATAGTGCGGGGTTATCTATTGGTTTAAACCCGTATTGTGCATAAAGCCCGTGGGCATCAGAAGTCGCTAATAAAAAGCGCCTGAGCCCTTGCAGCTCAGGGTGCTCCACTATCGTTTTAATAAGTAACTTACTCAGCCCATTACCTTGCAAGTGCGGGGCAATAAATACATCTGCTAAATAGGCAAAGGTTGCTTTATCGGTCACTACTCGGGCAAATCCAACTTGTTCGTTATGAGCGCTGTAAACACCAAAGCACATTGAGTTATCAATAGCCGATTGCATCACGCTTTTAGGAATGCCTTTGGCCCAATAGCTATTAGCAATAAAGTTATAAATAACGTTAAAGTTAAGTTTGCTTTTGTCTGTGCTAATTGAGTAGTTACTAATGTTTGCTGTCATACGTTAGTAGTCTTTTTTATCAATGTTTTTATAAACATTTCTATAGAACGTTCCTATAGCCTATAAATAATCTTTAACGTTTTTTAGCTGTTTGTCGTGTACTTTTGAAAGTACTAATAGCGAGCAAATAGCCCCAAATAACGCCAGTCCCATATCTGATTGGGTATCCCACACGTAACCTTGCGTGCCTAAAAACGCTTCTGCGTTTTCGCCGCTTAACACTGCAACCCACCACTCTATTAATTCGTAAAAGGCGCTAAATGCTAAACATACCGAAATAACAAAGGTGATTAACCAGCCTCGACCATTTACTACTTTTTTGCGCAGTAAAATTTCGCGTGCTAGTAGTGCAGGTACAAACCCTTGAAAAAAGTGCCCTACTTTGTCGTAGTTATTACGCTCGCTACCAAATAGATTATCGAAAAAAGGGACTTCGGCGTAGGTGTAATGCCCGCCAATCATCAGCACAATGCAATGCGCTAAAATAAATGTATATAAAATAGGAGTAAGTTTAAAGTGGCTATAGGTACTTGCTAGCAGCACTAAACCAATAATTGCGGGGATAACTTCAAGCAGCCATGTAAATTGATCTTTTGGGTTAATACCAGACCAAATTAATACAATAAAAAACAGGCTCAGCCATAAATACTTCATTTAGAATCCTTTTCTAAATTGATCAAATTTACGGCATTTTACGCTTTTGAAATAAACGACGCTACCTATAGTTTGTTTTTGCAGTAATGCGATTAAACAAAGTAGGAAAAAAGCGCTTAATTGTAGGCGCCCAACCACTTAAACCTTTGCCAATAATCACTTCGTCTTTTTTATCGCTAATGGCACGAATCATTTTTGAAGCCGCTACGCTTACATCCATGCCATTTTCTATCGATTCTTCTGGTTTATTTTGCGCTATGCCTTGCTCGTTTAGTGAGTTATGCGCAATTGCTGTTTTAATAGAGCCTGGGCAAATTGTTAAACAATGAATATTATGTTGTGCTACTTCTGCACGTAGGCAATCCATAAAACCAACCACCGCATATTTTGAACCCGAATAACCCGTTCTAAATTTTGAACCAACTTTACCCGCCACACTACTAATAGACACAATTGAGCCACTGCGCCTTGCCACCATAGTAGGCAATACAGCTTTAGTAAGAGCAATTAAGCCAAAGTAATTAACCTCCATTAATTGGCGATACACGTTAAAGTCGTTTTCTAAAAATAAGCTACGCTGCGATACGCCGCCGTTATTAATTAAAATATCAATTGCAGGAAACTCACTCATTTTTGCTGTTATTGTGCTCAGTACGTGTTCTGGCTTGGCTAAATCAAGCGGCACAACTAAGTGCCCTTCGCCTTTAAGCGTTGCCTTTAAATCGTTTAGTTTATCTACATTGCGCGCCGATAAAATAACGCGCGCTCCAAGCTCGGCAAATTGTATAGCAAGCTCTTTACCAATACCTGACGATGCCCCGGTGATCCACACGGTTTTATTATTATATTGCATGCGTTATCTGCCCTTTTATTGTTATTTATTAGGTTTTATAAAGGTACTTAGTAAAGTATTTTACGCCTTTGTAGGACCTGCTATTGCGTTTACTTCATCTTCTAATGTTTTGTAAAAACCCATTAAAAATAGTAGTTCAACAGTTACGTACAAAGGGCCAATAATTAAACCAATTAAATCATCTACAAACGCCGGTTTTTTACCTTCGTAATAGTGCCCAATAAACTGTAATACCCAGCCAAATACAAACACACCTACGCCAATACTCAACCAAGGCCAAAACGCCATTGCCGCAATAGGCTGAGCACCAACAAGGAGTAAAGTGAATATCACGGCCATAATAAAGCCAAGCGAAAAGCTTAGCATAAAATAATAAACAACCGACGCTAATACAAAAAGTTGTGCACCATCAATTACTACACTACCAAGGGGTATTTGAATACGCGCTAGTAAACACAAGGCTGCAAATACAATCAGCGGAATACCAATAAAGTGCGTTAGTACATTACGTTTAGAACGATGATACAAACCATATTTACCAAGTTGCTGTTGAAGTGTTTTCATTGTTTTGCCTTTATTTTATATATAAAACTTACTTTAGCAAAAGTAAGCACAGCAACAATGTCAGGTATCCGACATTTTGTAAATTAAACAAATGCAGAAATTATTTTACCCAGCTTATGCTCACCTTTCATATCCGTTCGCTCGCGCCCTTTTTGATACTCTTGCTCAAGCATTTTTTGAAGTTCCTCTATTTTATCAACAATTGCGCTAGGGTCTGCGTCCTCACTTTGCTGTTCTTTAATGAGCTCTTCTATTGTTGCTTTTAGCTCGTCTATTTTGTCTTTGTTTACACCTAAGCGCTGATAAACCAGCGCTTCTTGGGCACTTTCTAAAAACGTTTGATCTTTAGGCGTTGAGCTTATGCCTTTAACACCATTTGGTTTTTCATTAGGGAGGGTATTAGTTGCCGCAACTTCGCTTGAACCTGCCGCTTTATTTACTGTTGGAGAGTTATAATTACTATATTGATTTTTAAAGGTTATTGTAGTCATTAGCTCAAATCCATTGTTGCATTACATATTATGTAGCAATTTTGGTTCCAACTAAATAAAGCAGCTTCTATTTAAGCTTGTGTAGCACGGGCCTGTAACTTTTGTTTATCTAAAACAGTTATGCGTTGATACCCCAAACTAATAGCTTGTAAGCTAACAAGCTGTTGCAGTATTTGATTAATAGTTTGGCGCGTTAGGTAGGTCATATCAGCAAGTTGCTGCTGAGATAAAACAAGCGGTGTTAAGTGCTCTGTATGTTCGCTAAGCATTAAAAGTCGATTGCATACTTTTTGCTCAGCGCTTAGTAATGCGTGATCTTCCATTGAGGTAAACATTAGGCGTAACTTTTGTGCCAGCAATAAACCAAACTCTTGCCAATATTGTGGCTGTTCGTTTAATAGCTGTTCAAGCGCGCGTTGGGGCACGTAAAAAAGCACAACATCAGTTTGTGCATATACATCGTGAGTGCGCAGGCCACCATCAAACAAGGTAACTTCGCCAAACCACAGTGATGAATCAATAAAGCTCAATACGGCTTCTTTGCCTTGGTTACTTACGCCACTAATACGCACCACGCCGCTAAGCACTGCATAAATTCCATCGTGCTTATCACCTCGCAAAAATAATGACTGCTGAGCCTTTAGCGAGAGAGTTTTGCCCTGCGTTAGTAAAAAGCTTTTTAAATAAGCGCTACGGTTTTTAAACCAATGCCCTTGCTCTATTACGTTTTGCTGCTGTGGAGTCATTATTTACTGCATTTGCTTATTAAATGGCTGTTTTTCGCTAACCAATTTTTTAGGGAAATTTAAATCGGTTGCTATAACAAAATCATCGTAAGGATCATTACCCGAAAACAGCTCAGTTATTAATGCATCGTTTTTATAAACATTAACGGTTACACCGCTGCCCATACCGCCTGAGTTAATAATATAGTAGTGATATTCGCCATTACTAAAAAATAAAATACTCTCGCCAATACGCCCTACTTGCCTGTAGTAACTACCAAATGGTGCATCTGGTGTTGCTTCTTTTTCAAGCCCTATGTCATTTACTCTACCAAATCGATAACTAAGCGATGAGTCATCTTTTGCAACGCAAATAGAAAGCACTTTATCGGTAGGCTCTAACTTATAGGCTGTACTTACATCTGGGTTACGCACAACTTTATGCATTTTTGCGTTAATGTAGGCTGCTTCATTACTATTACAATGTGTTGCTAGCATACCGACTACTAAAGCGGGTTCGTTTGTTTGAGCTGCTGGAGGCGTGTTTACTTTGAGATTAGAGGGTGAGTTACTTACATTATTATTTAGCTGAGGACTACCTTGAATTGCCATACTTTGGTCGTCACAACCAAACAATGCAAACAAGAAGAAAGAATAAAAGCTCGCTAAAAATTTAATGCGCATAATAAAATCCATCTATGAGAGAGCCTTTAAAATAGCGATAAAACTAGCGACTCGCAACACCTTATGCGCAATACTTTATAAGTTTATTTTTAAACCATCTTCTGCAAAAACTACGTTACTTTTTAGTGATTTAATTAACGATTTTTTAAACAACTACTGGTTTTTAATGACCGATTCATAAACTGAGATAGAACCGCCGCTTGATGCGTTTTCATCAATTGCGTTGTACATAATCACTACATCGGCATTTTTGCTAAGTTAGCAAATGTACCTATTTTTTGTTGAGTGACCAACGGCCAATTTATTAATTTTAGCTAGTATTAAAAGCTGATTTAAACACCTTATAAAAGTGTGTAAATAACTAAATTAATCAATAATTGGTTTTCTTATAATAAAATGTTGTTACCGCACTATTCAAACGGTTTTTTATAACCAATTGTAATTTATAATTTAAATAAAATTAAATCCAAAAAACATACATTTTAAAAACAATTTAGTCTCATTTTATTAAAACAACAGTTGACCCTATTCAAAATATAAACTAGCATTTCTGGAAGCGCTTCCACAAAATCTAGTTAAACAGATTTTTCTGGAAGCGCTTCCACACATTTGACAATGTTTATAACTACACAATAACAGCCCCATACAAGCTGTTAATAATAATGATAAAAGCGCGAGGGAAACCGAATGTCCAACCATATTGTAAGAAAAACAAAGATAGCAACCAGCCTATCTCTGATTTTAGGCGCATCAATCTCTTTACCTGTATATGCACAAGAAGCAAATACAGATGTTGAAGTAATTCAAGTTACTGGTTTTAAAAGTAGTATTAAAGAGTCTACTCGTTTAAAACGCGACGCCGCAGGCGTTGTAGATGCTATATCAGCTGAAGATATTGGTAAATTTCCAGATACCAACTTAGCCGAGTCGCTACAGCGTATTACGGGTGTGTCGATTGATCGCTCAAATGGTGAAGGCTCTAAAGTAACGGTTCGTGGTTTTGGCCCCGACTACAATATGGTAACCCTAAACGGGCGTACAATGCCGGCGGCATCTTTGCCTGCAGGCGGTGGGACACCTAGCTCTCGTGCATTTGATTTTGCAAACTTAGCGTCTGATAGCGTTAAATCGGTTGAAGTATATAAAACGGGTAAAGCAAGCATTGCATCAGGTGGTATTGGCGCAACAATTAATATTAATACCGCTCGCCCGCTCGACAATCCAGGCTTTGTTTCAAGCATTGGCGTAAAAGCATTACACGACTCAACAAACCGCGTTGGTGATGACATAACACCAGAGCTTTCGGGCTTAATTAGCTGGACCGACAGTGAAGCTAAATTTGGTGCCTCGTTAACTGCAAGCATGCAACAGCGCGATAGCTCATCAACAGGTGCGTTTGTAAATCAATGGAATACATCTGCTTTTGACGGCACAATCCCCCAAGCAGCAGACGATATTGTTTTAACTAATGCACCCGCCGTTGGCCAGCTTTATTCAATGCCATCAGATTTGCGCTACACCATTGCCGACAGAGAACGTACGCGTACAAACGCGCAATTAACGCTGCAATACAGCCCTATTGACGATTTAACAGCCACGCTTGATTACACATATTCTAAGCAAGATTTATTCGAAGCCCGTGCTGAGCAATCAATTTGGATGGATAACTACAAAAGCGCGCTAACATTTGACGACAACACGGTAAAAACTCCTATTTATTACCGAGAAGAACGTCGCGATCAGCAAACACGCGATTTAGGTTTAGCGTTTCAAGAGTTAAACCAAGTTAACCAAAACGATTCTATTGGTTTAAACGTTGAGTACTATTTCAACTCAGAATTGAGCTTTATGTTTGATGCGCACAATTCAAAAGCCACTAGCAAACCAGATGCACCTTACGGCAGCTGGGTAAACGCAGGCTTGGGCGCAAACGTAGTTAACGCACAAGAAGTTGATTTTAGCCGTGAGCTTCCATCAATGAGTATCGATTTTGATGATTGCCGCCGAGACAACCTAAATTGTAATAACACATTAGATGCCTCTGATGTGGGTACGTCTATTTTAGATTCTAACTTTGCTCGCCAAGAATCTGAAATCACAGAATTTAGAATCCATGGTAAATACGAAATTGAAAACGGCGCAATTGACTTTGGTATAGAGTCTCGCTCTATGGAAAGCCATTCACTGCAATCACTTACACGTAATACAATGGGTAACTGGGGTATAGAAAACCCAGGCGAACTACCTGATGGCTACCTAAACCCAACAAACTTTTTAGCTGAGTTTGACGACTACGATACATCGGGCTCGTTCAACCAAGGTTATACTGGCAGCGCATCGCAAATTGGTTACTGGGCAGGTGAAGAATACGGTTTTAACTTTGCAGCCGATGGCGCATTTGCAACAAACCGCACCATTGAAGAAGACATAACCGCTGCGTTTGTGCAATTTACTTACAACGGTTACATTGGCGATATGCCATACAACATTGTTATTGGCGCGCGCCAAGAGTCTACCGACATTACCTCAACGGCTAATATCGATTTACCTAACGCAGTAGCGTGGGAAGGTAATAACGACTTTAATGTTCGTTTTGGCTCAGCTAAAGAAGATTTCACGCTTAAATCTAGCTACGATCACTTTTTACCAAGCTTTGACTTTGACATAGAAGTAATTGAAAACGTAAAAGCGCGTTTTTCTTATAGCACGACAATTGCTCGCCCAACTTACGATAACTTAAGTTCAGCAGCGACTGTTGGTGTACCAGGTGCCCCTACTCTTTTAGCGGGTTCTTCACCGGCTACAGCGTCAACGGGTAATCCTGGTTTAGTGCCGCTAGAATCAGATAATATTGATGTATCGGCTGAGTGGTACTTTGCAGAAACTAGTTATGTGTCGGTAGGTTATTACACTAAAGACATCGAAAACTTTATTGGTTTAACACCAATGACGCAAAACTACTACGGATTACGCGATGCAACAGCGGGTCCTCGCGCACAAGCTGCCATTGCTGAGCTAGAATCTCGCGGACTTGCCCTAACCGATTCAAACTTATTTCAAATGGTTGCCGCAACAGAAAACAATGTTGATTTTGACTCTATGACCTACGAAGAGTTTGAAGCCGCCTACGATGTAATTGCTAACAGCGATGACCCATTACTAGAATTTACAGCACAAGTACCTACCAACAATAAAAATGCCACAATTGATGGTTTCGAAATTGCCTTTCAGCACTTTTTTGGTGAAAGCGGTTTTGGTGTGCAAGCAAACTACACCACTGTTAATGGCGACATAGACTTTGATGTAAACGCTGACCCTACTACAACACAATTTGCACTAGTGGGTTTAAGCGATACAGCTAACTTTATTGCAATGTACGAAAACGATGATTTTCAAGCACGTATTGCTTACAACTGGCGTGATAAGTTTTTAAATAGCGCAGCTCGATACGTAAACGAGCCAGGCTTTACTGAAGAATATTATCAAATCGACTTTAATGTTGCGTACAACTACAGCGAACAACTATCGTTTTTTGTTGAAGGCCTTAATATTACTGAACAAAACAGCCGCGAACATGGCCGTACGTCAGTACAATTGTGGAACCTACAACAGCTAGGTGCACGTTACAATATTGGTATGCGTTACAACTTCTAAAGGTAATACAAAGTAAAGCCGTTAGTTTTTACTAGCGGCTTTTTTGTATTTAAAACAGTATTAATGCTAGTTTAATTGTTATCAACTTTAGGGTGTTAACTCATGACCAAACCAATAACAAAAATAGTCGTTTTAGGTGGTGGTACTGCCGGCTGGCTAAGCGCAGGCTTATTAGCCGCCGAACACCCGCACCTTAATGTAACGTTAGTGGAGTCGGCAAACGTGCCTATATTGGGTGTGGGCGAAGGCACATGGCCGTCAATGCGTAACACGCTGCAGCGCATTGGCATTAAAGAAATTGATTTTATAACCCAGTGCGACGCGTCATTTAAACAAGGTTCTAAATTTATAAATTGGCGCAACCTCAGCGAGGGAGAAAACTACTACCACCCTTTTATGAATCCACAAGGCTACGAGCACACTAATTTACACGCCAGCTGGCAACGTATTGCACCTGATCAAAAATTTGCCGACGTTGTTAATATGCAAAGCTTTGTATGCCAAGCAGCACTTGCACCAAAGCAATTACAAACACCCGAATATGCAGCGGTCACCAACTATGGCTATCATTTAGATGCGGGTAAATTTGCTGAGTTTTTAAAAAATCACTGTGTTAAAAATCTAAACGTTACACATATTATTGACGATGTAACCGAGGTTATTAACGACGAACATGGCTATATTGCTTCATTAAAAACAAATAATAATGGCGATATAACAGGTGATTTATTTATAGATTGCTCAGGCTCTCGTGCTCGTTTAATTGGTGAGCATTTTAATAGTGAGTTTATAGCGCAAGATCATATTTTATTTAATAACAGCGCTGTTGCGGCGCAAATACCTAATGCACACATCGATCAGCCAATTGCCTCTGCTACGCTATCTACAGCGCAAAGTAACGGCTGGATTTGGGATATAGCCCTGCCAACACGCCGTGGTACAGGTTATGCATTTAGTAGTAAATATCAAAGCGATGAAAGCGCAACAAATACACTAAAAAGCTACATAGCCAAAACTACCAGTGAGCAACAAGCTGAGCAACTTACCTACCGTGTATTAAAATTCAGCCTTGGTTACAGGGAACAATTTTGGATTAAAAACTGTGTTGCCGTGGGTATGTCTGCTGGCTTTTTAGAGCCGCTTGAAGCGTCAGCTCTTGCTATGGTTGAACTTTCAATTAGCATGATAAGCGAGCAACTACCGCAAAACCGCACCCACATGAGCCAGCTTGCAAGTCGTTTTAACAGCCGCTTTAGCACTCGTTGGCAGCGCGTTATTGAATTTTTAAAACTTCATTATGTACTAAGCGAGCGCGACGACACTCCCTATTGGCAAGATATTAGTAATTTAAATACCGCACCCGAGCGCCTGCAAAACTTACTTAAACTTTGGCAATTTCAGCCCCCTAGCCGCTTTGATTTTATTGAAAACGAAGAAGTGTTTTCATCAAGCAGTTACCAATACGTTTTATATGGCATGGGCTTTAATACACAAGCAGTATCTGCACAAAATACATTTAACGACCCACGTGCTGGGGATTACTATTATCAGCAAAATCGCGAAAAAATAGCGCAGTGTTTAAATGGACTGCCAAGTAATCGCGCGCTTTTAAATCATCTTTTATCAAATAATGGGCAGCCAAATAATGACTAAAACAAACGCTGTTAAAAACGTAGTAATTGCTGGAGGCGGCACTGCAGGTTGGATGGCCGCAGCGGCACTTGCTAAACTAGTTGGTAACAATATAAACATAACCCTTGTTGAATCTGACGATATTGGCACTGTAGGTGTTGGCGAAGCAACAATTCCGCCTATTCGGACATTTCATAAATTGCTGGGTATAAACGAGCAAGCATTTATGAAAGCCACTCAAGCCAGTTTTAAACTCGGTATTAGCTTTGAAAACTGGGGCGATGAAAACACGCGTTATATTCACTCATTTGGCGCAACGGGCAAAGAATGTTGGGCGGGTGAATTTCATCACTTTTGGCTGCAAGGTAAAGCACTTGGAATAAACAACCCATTTGGCGATTACTGCTACGAGCTGCAAGCGGCTAAAGCCGGTAAGTTTGCGTTTAATCAGCAAAACCCTATTAACTATGCCTACCATATGGATGCCACGCGTTACGCGCAGTTTTTACGTGAATTTTCAGAGCCACTGGGTGTAAAACGCATTGAAGGTAAAATACAAAAAGTAGTAAAAAACCCTAAAACGGGCCATATAGAATCATTGATTTTAAATAATGGCGAGCACATTAACGGCGACTTTTTTATTGATTGCACTGGCTTTAGAGGCTTATTAATAGAGCAAGCATTACATACTGGCTACGAAGACTGGTCGCATTTACTACCGTGTAACAGCGCCATTGCGGTGCAAACAAAATCAACCAGCGAGACCGTATTACCGCTTACCCGATCTATTGCCCACAAAAGCGGCTGGCAATGGCGTATACCGCTGCAAAACCGTGTCGGCAACGGATTAGTTTATTGCAGCCAATATATGGATGACGAGCAAGCCAAAGCGCTCTTATTAAGTAACATTGAGGGCGAGGCGCTTACAGAGCCACGTATTATTAAATTTAAAACAGGGCGCCGCTTAAAAGGCTGGAATAAAAACTGCCTAGCGCTTGGCCTTGCCAGCGGTTTTGTAGAGCCACTTGAGTCCACCAGCATTCACTTAATTATGTCGGGTATTATTCGCTTTATGCGTTTATTTCCGTTTAATGGCATTACCAATCACGCCATTGACGAATACAACAAACAGCTTAAAAGCGAAATTGAAAATATTCGCGACTTTATTGTGCTGCACTACAAAGTAACTAATCGCGATGACAGTGAGTTTTGGCAGCATTGTAATGCCATGGAAGTGCCAAAAACACTTCAGCATAAAATTGATTTGTTTAAACAAACCGGCCGTGTATTTTTAGATGATGGCGACATTTTTAGAGTCGATTCATGGGTGCAAGTTATGCTTGGTCAAGGCATTGAGCCTAATCAACATCACTTAATAGCCAGCATGATGAGCGACGAAGAACTCACCCGTTTTTTACACGGTATTAAACAGCAAATAGAACAGCGCGTTAGCCAATTACCGCCTCATCATGAGTTTTTAAAGCAGTATTGCCCAGCATAAAAAACCCTTATTACTAAGGGTTTTTGGTACACACAACAACTTTTACGTTTTATTCTTCACACTTAACCACGGCGCTTTTAGCGCTTTGTGGTTTAAAGCTAATATCTGAAACTGAAACGCTAAGCTCTCCTGCTGTTTTAATAATAAAAGGGCTGGTTACTCTGGCAAAATCAACGCCCTGTTTAGCAAAACACGTTAAATCTATACTCATGGTTTGCCATGTATTTAAATCAGCATTTTCAAAATCACTGGTAATATCAAGCTCGCCACCACAGCCTTGTTCGCACTTCATTGCAAGGTATGTATGTGAGCTAGGTATTTGGTTTACTTTATAGCTAAAGCTAAGGGCGGAATTTGCTTCAATGTAGGCCACTTTGTCTTCGGTAAAGTTACTATTAATTTCGATATAGCTGGGTGCAGTGCCATCAAAATTAAATTGCATCGCATCTTCTTGAATCGCTTTGTCTTCAGTACGATAAGTAATGCCGCCAAGCTTTACACTATTACTTGCTACTTGGTGCTGCTCGCTGTTTGAATTTAAAAACAAACGCCACGGTGTTTTAAAGCTGCCATTAAATATAGATAGCGGCGCAAGGTTACTAATATCAACACCTGAGTCTTCATTTAGATTATTGCTAAGCGTACTTTCATCTTTATACGTTAAGCCAAAGCCATAGGGTAATAATGGTGAGTAATTAGCATCGCCCTTATTTACTGCGGTTTGTAGTGGCGATTTAGGCCACGAGAACGACAATTTACCTTTAAAGTCATACTGTACCTTCCCATTTTCATCCGCTAATAAAACATCAGCAATGCCTTGTCCTTCAGTGCCAGGAAGCCATGCTGCTACAAATGCATCTGACGCGTTTAGCTCGCTGTTAACCCACATTGGTCTGCCCGATATAAACACCGACACCACCGCAATACCTTGCTGCTTCAATGTTTTTAATATTTTAAGAGAGCGTTTATTGTTACGTTCAAACTCAAGGTTGTCTTTATCGCCATGCCCCTCTGCGTATGGTTCTTCACCGAATACAACAATGGCTACATCGGGTTTGCTAGTAAATTCACCCGTTGGGCTTAAAATAGCGTTACCGCCAGCAGCCTCTATTTGCGCTTTTAACCCCGCATAAATAGACGTTGCCCCAGGGAAATCTGCATTTTGATTATTAGTTCCCTGCCACGTAATACTCCAACCGCCCGATTGCTTGCCTATGTTATCAGCCGCATCGCCTGCTATAAGTATGTTGCTTGACGGGTTAAGCGGTAATAAATGGTTGTTGTTTTTAAGCAGTACTAACGACTCTTTTACCGCTTGGCGGGCAATATCGCGATGTGCTTGCGCACCTATTAATTCTAATTTACCTGAATATTTTCGATTTGCAGGGCTTGGTTTATCAAATAAACCCGCGCGTAATTTAACGCGTAAAATACGTGCTACGGCGTCATCTATTCGCGCCATTGTTATTGTGCCCGCTTTTACTTGTTTAATTGTATTTTCATAAAGTGGTTTCCAAGCACCCGTTGGCACCATAAAAATATCAAGCCCGGCATTAACAGCTTGCGGGCAGCTTTCATTTGTACAGCCGGCAACTTGTCCGTGTCCGTTCCAATCGCCTACAACAAAGCCATCAAAACCCATTTTTGTTTTTAATACATCGGTAAGTAAGTATTTGTTGCCGTGATTTTTTTTACCATTCCAGCTATTAAACGATGCCATAACCGACTGACTACCTGCGGTTAAGCCACCTATATAACCTTGCGCATGAATGTTATATAACACCTCTTCGCTATCAATGTTATCGCCTTGATCGTCACCATCTACTGTGCCGCCATCGCCTAAAAAGTGCTTAACGGTACTAATTACGCGTTTGTCACTTAAAAAGTCTTCATCGGCTCTGCCTTGCAATCCGTTTACAATTGCGGCTGAATACTCACGTACAATTGCAGGGTCTTCTGAGTAGCCTTCGTACGTTCTGCCCCATCGGTCGTCGCGCACCACCGCAACAGTCGGTGCAAACACCCAATCTATGCCTGTTGCCATTACCTCTATTGCAGTAGCTGCTGCAATGCGCTCAATTAATGCGGGGTTATTAGCAGCACCTAAACCAATATTGTGCGGAAATAACGTCGCTCCAATCACATTATTATGGCCATGTACTGCATCAGTGCCCCACATGGTTGGAATTTTACTGCCATCAATTGAGTCATCAACCGATGCTTTATACATGCTCTCAGCAAGCGTTATCCAATCTGCAGGCGTTGCATGCTTATTAGCATTTGGGAACGAGCCACCGCCATTTAAATACGAGCCAAAACCATATTTACGCATGTCTTCAACACTAATATCGCGAATTTCAGGTTGGATCATCTGCGCTACTTTTTGCTCAAGCGTCATTGTTTTTAAGTACTGTGCAATCGTATTTTCAATTTCAGGGGTTTTAACTACTTTGCTTTTAAGCGTTGGCCAAAGTGATAAATCACCTTGCTCATGCTCAGCCTTTTTGACTACGGCGCTTTGGCTATTATTTGCGTTAATCTCTTGTTTGTTACACCCACTTAAAACGCACAATCCTCCTATTAAAATAGGGAGCATGTGTAACCTGTTAGTGTTTAAGCTTTTTTTCATTTTTATAGCCCTGTGTTGTGTCAGTGTGATTTTGTGAGCGCCTATTTGTTATTTAAATTTAACTATTGACCTGTTTAACAATAGCCACTAACCTAAATATGGAAGCGCTTCCTTAAAGTTATTAAATACCATACTTAGTGATTAATCAAATTAAATATGGAAGCGCTTCCAATAATAAATTTAATATACGCTCTATACAAAGCAAACTTTACCAAAAAAGAAGCAGAGGTTTTCTCTTAATGAAACAATTATCTTTACCTAGTGGCTCACCACTTTTAGCCAAAAATTTTACTTATGGTGTAGCTACGGCCTCATTTCAAATTGAAGGCGGCGCAGCTGATCGCTTGCCATGTATTTGGGATACCTTTTGCAGTAAAGAAGGCAAAATAGTCGATAATTCAAATGGCGATGTAGCCTGCGAGCACTACACTCGCTGGAAAGACGATATAAACTTAATTGAATCATTAGGTGTAGACGCTTACAGACTTTCTATTTCGTGGCCGCGCGTAATGACTAAAAGCGGTCACTTAAACCCGACAGGCGTTAAGTTTTACACCGACATTTTAGATGAATTAAAACGTCGTAACATTAAAGCTTTTGTAACGCTATACCACTGGGATTTACCACAACATATTGAAGATGAAGGTGGCTGGCTAAACCGTAACACCGCTTACGAATTTGCACATTACACAGATTTAATTACCAAAGCTTTTGGGGAACGTGTGCACTCTTACGCCACCTTAAACGAGCCTTTTTGCAGCTCTTACTTAGGTTACGAAATAGGCGTACATGCACCTGGCATAGTAGGTCGCGAATTTGGTCGTAAAGCCGCGCACCACCTATTACTGGGTCACGGTTTGGCTATGCAAGTACTTGCTAAAAATAGCCCAAATACACTAAACGGTATTGTACTTAACTTTACGCCTTGTTACTCAGTTACCCAAAGTGAAGACGATTTAAAAGCTACTGCATTTGCTGATGACTATATAAACCAATGGTACATGCAGCCTGTAATGCAAGGTAAATACCCTGATATTATTAAGCAATTACCTAAAGCCCACCGCCCAGATATTTTAGATGGCGACATGGAAATAATTGCTCAACCACTAGATTACCTAGGGGTTAACTTTTATACCCGCATGCATTATCAAGCAAGCGATACCGACTTTTACCATGAGCTGCCACATAAAGCACCAATGACCGATATAGGCTGG
>NZ_AUTL01000279.1:0-15634 GCF_000498015.1 Pseudoalteromonas sp. TAE79 | reverse complement strand
GACTTGTCGCTTTTGAAAACCCACCTCACGATAGTGACCTTTAGGTAAAAAATCTCGGTCAACTAAAATGACTTGTACCTCATCAGGTGTTTCTGTTTGAGTCAGCGTTTTACCTACTCGGCCTTTTTGTCCGCCAGCTGATTTTTCTGACTTCTCTCTTGTTGGCTTTGTTCGGTTGATATCTTTTGATGGAGGAATGCTACTATTTTGACTATTAAGTCCTAATTTACTAGCTAGCATAACAACGACAACAAGAATGAGTTCAATAGACATCTTCAACGCTGGCGAGAGTGTTTTATCTTCTTGTAACTGAGTTTTAGTTTGCTCAACTATTTCAGTGATATTTATGCTGTTTAAATTCATTAAAGCTAGAGCGATAGGGTAATAGCTCTAGCTTGGCATACTGGCAGGATCAGTCAATAGCTAAAAAAGATCCTTAGAAAATAATTTGTCTTGGTGAATAGTTACATTTTAGTTTTAATTAACTAATTTTAAGTGATTAAAAAACGGCGGATTAGCATGCTAATTCGTCGTTTTGTTTATTTAAAAAGCAGTTAAACTAAAAGAGTGATTTTTCTCTTTACCTTTGGCGAAACTTCTCTATAATTCGTCGTCATTGCAGGGGCGTAGTTCCAATTGGTAGAACAGCGGTCTCCAAAACCGATGGTTGGGAGTTCGAATCTCTCCGCCCCTGCCATTTCTTCTTTACATCGTTTTTATTACTTCTTATATTGTTCAAATGTCTAATCTACTGAGTTGTTATGCATCCACGTTACGCAGCTATTTTTGATATAGAAAATCTTGAACTAAATCAACATTATTGTCCTCAAGCAAATGGTCAAGCTAATACTTTATCGCAAAGCACGATAGCTAGTCCTTTAACGCTCAATGAGCAACTACTTGCAGACATTAAACTCAGTGCAGAGCCTATTATTATAAATAGCGTTGTACAGGGCAGTGAGATGCAATTAAACGACAATAAGCTTACATTGCCAACCCCACAGCTCAACGCCTCTGAGAAGCGTGCTTTATGGGCTTTAATGAGTGAACACCTTGATAAACTTTAAATCAGTAGATGAAACTGCAATACCTCAATTAATGGCCATCGAAACAGCGTGTCATAGTCATCCGTGGACTTTAAATACAATGGGTTCATGTATAGGCGGGCGCTATTTTAATGTTGCCGCATTTAATGAGGCGAGCATGATTGGTTTTTATATTGGTGAAAAAGCAGGGCCTGATTTTACACTTATGGATATTTGTGTAACACCAAGTCACCAGGGGAAGGGAATTGCAAGGCAGTTGTTAGCTCAGTTTATTGAATATGGTGAACAGCAAAATGCTGAAAACCTCTTTTTAGAAGTACGTGAATCTAATACGCGGGCTATTGCGCTATACGAGAACGCTGGCTTTACAGAGATGTCAGTGCGTAAAAACTACTATCCAAGTGATAATCCGGCCAAAAATGGCTTTGAAGACGCTATTTTAATGGGCATGGCATTAGGTTTAAACTTTTCATAATTAAAGTCGGTGGTTAGCGTTTTAAGCATAGAGCACTAACACACCGAACTTGTACTATTTTGTAAGTTTTCTTTTAGGTTACTTTGCCACTAATTGCTTGCTCAATGGCTGCTATTAATTTATTTACTAGCTCGTCTCTTGGCACTTTATTGTTACTTTTTAAATTTTCTTCAAGTGCCGCAGCGCTGTGATAAATTTCATCAAAATTAAAGCATCCAGAACTACCTTTAATACTGTGCGCTATACTTCTTAATGCTTCCCAGTCATTACAATGTTGCAGAGTTTTAACTTCTTCTAAATAAATAGGTAAGTTGGCTAAATAGTTATCAGTAATTTGCTGAAACTTTTCGCTTTTTAATAAGCTGTCCCACTTATTTTGATTATCCTTTTCAAGATGTAGGTAGCTTACGAGTACATTTTCCAGAGCATCTTTATCAATGGGCTTAGCGAGTGCTTTGTTGCAACCAGCTTCTAGGTAAGTACCTATATCGTGGTTCATAACATTAGCAGTAAGGGCAATAATGGGGCCATCGTATGCTGCATGACGAAGCATTTTAGTCGCTTCTAATCCGCCCATTACAGGCATTTGCATATCCATTATAATAAGCTGGTAGTCATTAACGAGTGCCATTTCTACAGCTTGTGCGCCATTACTAGCAATATCGGGTTCAAGGCCCCAAGTTTGAAGTAATAATTTAATTAATAGTTGGTTATCAGGGTTATCCTCAGCGACTAAAATATTAGCCTCAAAGTTATTGGTCGCAAACGATAAGAGAGGGTCTTTCTCTGGTATTAACTGGCTTTCTTGCGTTAAAAACTCAAGCATTGGTTGATCATCAGATAACTGACACGACACCCTAATTGTAAAGCGGCTACCTACACCCACTTCACTTTCAAGGTTTACATCGCCACCAAGTAACAGTGCTAAGTTTTTAGAAATACACAACCCAAGACCTGTACCACCAAAACGACGTGTAGTTGTGGCATCGGCCTGTTCAAACGGCTTAAATACACGTTCTATTTGATGCTCAGACATACCAATACCAGTATCTTTAATTACAAACTCTAGCTTTTGACTTGCTTGTAAATAATGCACACAAATAGACACGCTGCCATTTTCGGTAAATTTAACAGCGTTATTAGCAATGTTTATAAGTATTTGTTTTAAGCGGGTCACATCACTATAAATGGTGCGGGGTAGCGGCAGTTGATAGTCGATATTAAGGGTTAATTGTTTTTCTTGTGCCAGTGGTTGAATAATTGATTCAATGTCGTGCACAAGCTGCACTACGTTTAACGCTGACAAATCAACAGCCAGCTTTTCAGCTTCAATTTTAGATAAATCGAGTATGTTATTTATTAACTCTAGTAAGTGTTTGGAATTACGTAAAATAGTGCTTAGGTGTTGTTTGTCATTCGCTACTTTATCGTTATGTAGTAACTGCTCTGTAAAGCCCATAATGGCCGTGAGCGGCGTGCGTATTTCGTGACTCATGTTGGCTAAAAAACGACTCTTAAGTTGATTAGCTTGCTCAGCTTGGCCAATAGCTAACTCAAGTTGGCTGTTCATAGCTTCAAGTGCTTGGGTACGACTTTCCACTTTATCTTCAAGGTGGTGTTTGTATTCTTCAAGCTGTTGTTGGTAGTGCCTTATTTGATTAACCATGTGGTTAAAGTCGTTAAATAAAACACCTACCTCATCATTTGTATGAGCTGGTAAGTGCACCGACAAATCGCCATCACCAACACGATGACTCGCAGCCCCGAGTAACTCAATTGGGTTAAGTAATAAATTGCGGACCACTACAAAAATTAATATTGGCAGGGTGATCACCGAAATAATAACAATTAAGCCTGTTATTAAACTTATGGCTTTACCTGATTGATAAAGCACCCCTTTGGGAATGGTTGATACGTAATAATATCCGCCGGGCATTTGCACTGCAAAAATCATTCGCTCTATTTTGTCTATGCTTGAGAGTTCAATAGTTGAAAGCATGCCGATATCAGCGAGGTCGTGCACTTGATTAAGTTCATATTCGCTTATGTATTGGCCGCGCATGTTGTAGTCGGAGCTAAATAAAATTTTCCCGTCTTTGGTCAACATTAAATTAAGTGTGTTGTTATATGGCGCTTCTAAAATACTGGAGTTGAGTATTGAAGGCTCTATATGTATTACAATAAAACCAAGCTGCTGTGGACGTTTCAAGTAGTAATCAACGCTGTCAATTCGTTGAATGAAATATAAGCTCGTGGTGCCATCGTCCTTTTGAATCATAAATTGCTGTGTACTTAAATTACTTTGCAATACTCGATTAAAAAATGGATAGCTTTTAGGCGCTGTTGTTAGGTTATTAGAGTAATAGGCATCACTTTTCCCACTTGCTGAAACTAAATTAATGCTAATTATATCTGGATAAGCTTCGCTGTAACTGGCAAATACATCCATAAGCGCGCCAAGTTTTCGGGTGTAATTACCGTTGGCGCTAATATCGTTTGCTAAAAAGTCACTAAGTACTGGCGAATTTGAAAGTAGTTTTGCAGTAGAGTGAAAAGAGTCGATATAGTTGAATATTTTTTGCTGTTGTTGCTCAACAAAACGGCTCATTATTAAATCAGCTTGTTTTTGTGTTGAATTAGTGACATTGGTGAGCGTAAAGCCACCTAAAAATAGCAGTGGCAGAATAACAAGAGGTGTTATATACCATAATAATCTTATACTTAACTTACTGGTTTTCATGACCAAACGACTTATCCTCCATGCAATCTGCCAATAATATGCGTTACGACCTGATTACACAAGCTTATAGCGGTCTTGGTGGCTAAATTACAATCATTAGTTGCATGATCTTTAGCTCTTTTTTTTATGTTTAAGTTATTTAAATTTAACAAATCACACTGAATAATATCAATTCAGTGTTTAAAAACTTACATAGTTTTACATCTTTTAAAGTCAATAACTAAAGTTGATGTATTGCCAGGCGTGACATTAAAAGGACACGTTGACAGTCTAAGTCCAGCAAGTGGTGTAAGTTACTCCACTATTGGTGCGCATAATGCAACAGGCAACTTTACTAAAATAGCGCAGCGCCTACCGGTAAAGATTAGTTTAGATGCTAAGCAGCCTTTATTTAGTCAACTACGTGTTGGAATATCGGTTGTACCTACTATTGATGTTGTTAAGTAACTACTCATTTTTATTTAAACGATCTACGACTAAATTGTAGGTCGTTTAAATATCGCTTGCTGTACACATTTATTTTAAAGCTAAGATATTTTTAAGTAGATAGCACACTTTTATACCGACTCCTGTTACAATTGCCATTATTAAAAAATCAACTATTGACGCTTTATTATCAGCTGTTTGCAACGTGAAAATCAGCGAGAATAGTAGTTAATTACGATCAACATAACGGGTTTACTCGCAGACGCTTATTAAAATGCATTCAACCCCGCATATAAACTAAAAGAATTTATCAATGGCAGACCAGACTATTATCAATGAAATCAGCAAGCGAAGGACCTTTGCTATCATCTCGCATCCTGATGCCGCCCAGCCTTTCAACGCATAAAACCACCTTTCATTGCACACCACAATCACATCTCTACGTACTGAATTTAAAGGCTTTTTGTCTTTTTCTCGTTTCTTTGCTTTTCAATGATGTTCAAGCGTAACCTCGGAAAGTGTGTACAAACTTGAGTACAAATTCCGTTTTAGAGGTCTTTGGCGAAAACTCCATGACACAAACCTGGCTGTAGGCCTTGTCTTTACTGGGTTTGACGTAAAAAGTACTACCGTTAAAGAGAGTCTCTTTTTTTGGTAAATGTTTTCTTCTGTGCCAAATTACAAAATTTAATTAAGGGATTTATTGTTGGTGTAATTTTTGCTCTAGTGTTTGTTTTTGAAGATGCTTGAAGCGAACCAATACGGTTATTTCTAATTGAGATATCAGACTTACCTTCAAATTTAGTTGCTGTTTACACCATCATTTTGCACTTGTTTTTCGGCCTGTGTGTACAAAATTTCCTGTAACTGTGTACAAACTTCCTTTTTGTTGCACTTATCCTTCGGTTATTTGACGCGAGTTCTTCTGTAGACCTTGCTGTATATGAGCTGAGCGACAAAAGTACTTAGGGGATTTGATGCGCTTGTTCGCGATTATCAGCTGGAGTATCGCTCTTTTGTTGATGATAAAAATCTTTGCCTTGATTATATGTAATTGTGTATCAGTCCATGGCTATTGATATGCAATAGCTAATCAACTTTGTGTTTTTTGAGTTGGTATGATATAGTTTGGTATATAATATTTCTTCAGTGATGTATTAAGGTGTATCGAAATGAGCTATGTAACAGAGCAGATACTAGAAGGCCTTCGAGAAGCTCGGGTACGTAAAGGTTTTAGTCAAAGAGAGCTGAGCGCGCGTTCGGGTGTGCCGCAAAGCCATATTTCGAAAATCGAGTCTGGCGGTGTTGATTTAAGAATATCCAGTTTGATAGCTCTTGCCCGCGTACTTGACCTAGAGCTATTTGTTGCGCCTAAAAAATCTGTACCTGCCATCAAGTCGATCATTCAAAGTGGCCAAGGTATTAACGGCATCAGCGATGAGAGTGAGCCAATGTCGCCCGCATATCAGTTAGAGGAAGGCGACGATGACTAACCATGTCTCTACGCTCAACGTTTTGCTTTACGGTGAACCCATTGCAACGATCACCAACGTGGGCAATGACAGAACGCTTTTTGCCTTTATGGATTCGTACATTCATGACGAATCGCGTCCTGTATTAGGACTTGGATTTAAAGATTCGCTAGGAGGCTTGCTGACTAGCTTCAAACCGACCCAAACTAAGTTAACCCCGTTTTTCTCTAACCTTTTGCCAGAAGAAACCATGCGAAATTACCTAGCAGAGCGTGCCGGTGTTAATTCAGCGCGGGAGTTTTTTTTATTGTGGGTACTGGGACAGGATTTGGCAGGCGCAATCACGGTTGAGCCAGCAGATGGTGAAGCCTTACCACCTAGTGTGCATCAAGACATAGAAGATGAAACGAAAACAGATGGGCCAATGCGTTTTTCATTAGCGGGGGTGCAATTGAAGTTTTCAGCTGTGCGGCAGGCAAATGGCGGTTTGACTATCCCAGCAACCGGTCAAGGTGGCTCTTGGATTGTAAAATTACCGTCGTCTCGGTTTGAAGCTGTGCCAGAAAATGAATATTCGATGATGGAACTGGCTCGAATGTTGGGAATGGACGTGCCAGAAACGCAGCTACTCCCTATTAATCGGATTGCTAATATCCCCAATGGCATTGGCAAATTTGGTGACAGTGCGTTTGTGATTAAGCGTTTTGACCGTGCAGATGGTCAAGCTGTTCACATTGAAGACTTTGCGCAAGTGTTTGGTGTTTATCCTCAAGATAAATACAAAAAAGCCAGTATGCGCAATATTGCTCATGTTATCGGTATTGAAGGGCAAGACGAAGACATTGCTGAATTTACTCGCCGATTGGTGTTCAATACTCTAATTGGTAATGCTGATATGCATTTGAAGAATTGGTCTGTGATCTACAAAGATAAGCGCACAGCGTCTATTGCGCCTGCTTATGACTTCGTTTCAACCATTCCCTATATCCCAGATGATAGTGCATCGCTTAAGGTGAGCCGTAGCAAGAGATTCAGCGATTTCACGCTGGATGAGCTGTCACACTTAGCGGCTAAAGCCATGTTGCCAGAAAAATTGGTGTTAGATACTGCAAAGCAAACTGTAGCAGGCTTCCATGAGGTATGGGCGAAAGAAAAAGCGCATTTACCCCTCACTAAGTCAGTGATTGAAGCCATCGAAATGCACTTACGAAGTATACCGCTACGCTGAATTCCTAGTAGCTAGAGCGTGCATATCGATAAAGATGGTTTAACTTAATGCGATTTTACGGCGCTTTTCGCCGTAAACTGGAAATTTGGTAAATTGCACAATGATACCGGTGTCTTGATAAGGCTGATCTTCTGAACAAATCATGCATCTTTCTGACCATCAACAAGTGATGAATCAGGCGATGATAGCTTTACATTGATTTTCAGGAGAATGCAGATGACAGCAGTAGCGCACCAGGTAACCCCTTTTCTAACATCTTACGAAGTGATGGCTCGTTACCACATTAGCTATACAACGCTCTGGCGAAGAATAAAAGATGGCAGCTTGCCGCAACCTCGTATCAACCGAAATACACGAAACAAGCTGTGGCACATTGAAGACCTAGAAGAGTATGAGAAGAAAGAGGATTGAGCCTCTTTCTTTTATTTTATTGTCCGAAACGCCAGTTGAATGGAAAGCCTGTCGGCTCGATGATGGTTTCTAGTTGTTGATACCAAACGTCGTAAGCATGACGCATTTCATCCAGGTACTGATATTGGTTGTAGATAGCATCCAACCCTTTTTTGCTGTGGCCAATCATCAACTCGGCAACTTCTTGCGTCGTGATGGCTAACATTCGCGTTCGCATCGTTCTGCGAAGATCATGCATAGACCAGTGTTCCATCTCAATACCAAGCGACCTGCGAGCCCAGATTTTCACATTGTTAGGAATAGTGGTATCAAAGCCATTTGTGGCAAGCTCTTCTTGTCCGTTCGCGAAAAACAAGTAAGTTCAGGGCTTGGCAGGCGCATTTGATGTGAATCCTGTTCCGACGATTCAGAACATGGCAGCATGTTAGTAGCAAAATGCACTTTGTTATGATTCCTGGTGACTCAATGAAGACATTGGTTACGGTTTTTGCAGTAAAGTGAGCTAATGTAGTATTCGCACTTTATGAATATTACTTATGTGCCATTAGCGGCCACTCAATCTTGACACCAAGTGATCAAAAACCAATCGAATACGTTGTGGTACTGGACCACGTTGAGGGCGATAAATATATAAATCCCAAGGCACAGGCTCGACTTCTTCTAACACTCTCACAAGTTTCTCTTGGCGTAATAAGTCTTGGACCAAAAAGTCAGGAATTTGAGCAAACCCCAGTCCATTTTGTATAGCCATTAATTCAGCTTCGGTGTCGGCACTTCGAAAACGTGTTATGGATGGGGTCCACTGTCTGTCCATGGAAAAAATCCATGGCCAAAGCTTTCCCGTATTGCGATCTACTAACCCTGTAGCCGGCAAGTGGTTTAGATCTTCAATAGACGCAGGCTTTCCCACTCTATTTATTAACTCAGGCGAAGCCACGACATACATATTAATTTTGGTGAGCTGGCGGGCAATAAATCGACTATCTCTCATAAAGCCGATACGAATCCCAATATCTATTTTTTCGTCAACTACATCAACGCGTTCGTCACTAAGTGTCAGGTCTATATCCAGTTGAGTATGTATTGTTGAGAGTTCCAGTAATACTGGCATTAAGCATTTATGACCAAAACCAACAGGCGCTGCGATACGAACCCGCCCTTGTAATTCATTACCCGAGTTAGGGGCGCTTGTTTGAAACAATTCATCTACAGCGCGCAGGCGTTCTTTTGCTATCAAAGCAAATTTTTCTCCAACTAGAGTCACTTGTATGTGTCGAGTATTTCGATGAAATAAAAGCTCCCCTTGCAATTGCTCTAACGCCTTCACTGCTCGTGTCACTGCCTGAGGAGAAATTCCCAGACGGTTAGCCGCTTCTTTAAAGCTGCGAGACTCAGCAGCAGTACAAAATATCCGGAGCATTTCTAATCTGTTAAGCATCACAGTCACATTCAGTTTTGATATGAATACATTAATACTATTCCATTTTTAGGAATTGTGAAATTAAAACTTTTCCATTTATTAATTTCTGAAGGTAAGTGATAATTTGTTTGTTATTTAGACAGAGCCATTCATTCAACCGATTTGAGGATATTAACTATGAGCAGTGTTTTAGCAAACAACATCAGCAGTAAAGTCGTTGTTATCACCGGTGGTAGCAGCGGTTTAGGCGAAACAACAGCAAGATATCTGGCCAGTCTTGGTGCGTCAGTAGTGTTAGGNCGTATCGACAAGCTTGAAGCTATTGCTGCTGACATTCGCTCAGCAGGCGGAAAAGTTGCGGTTCAAGCGACAGATGTGACTTGCCAGGACGAAGTCAAGGCCCTTGTAAATCTTGCACAAGAGCGCTTCGGTAAAGTTGATGTGGTTATCAATAATGCAGGGTTAATGGCTATTGCACCGTTAGCTGAGACTCGAGTTGACGAATGGGATCGCATGATTGACATCAACGTTAAAGGTCTGCTGTATGGAGTAGCCGCAGCGCTTCCGATCTTTCAGGCTCAGGGAACAGGCCACTTTATCAATATTTCTTCCGTAGCGGGTATCAAAGTATTCAGTCCCGGCGGCACGGTTTATAGCGGAACGAAATTCGCTGTTCGCGCTATTGCCGAAGGCTTACGCCATGAAGTTGGGGGTAAAATTCGTTCAACAATCATTTCACCAGGTGCAATCGAATCTGATTTAAAACATGGAAGTTCAGATACTCAGGGTGCAGCCTTTGTAAAAGATTTTTATCAGCAAAATGAAATTCCATCTGAATCTGTTGCTCGTGCTATCGCATACGCAATTGAGCAGCCTGCGGATGTGGATATCAACGAGATTGTTCTGCGCCCAACTGTTCAAGAGTTTTAATTCGTTTAATAAAAGACCTATTAACCAGCGGGTGATTTAACCACCCGCTGAATATTCAGTTTGTGAGGTTATTGATGACAGCGTTAAACAGACAAATGCGTGCTTTGATATTAGATAGCTACGAAGAGGGTACAGTATTCCGGGATGCCCTGATTAACTTACCCTCTCCATCAGCAGGTCAGGTGCAAGTAAAAATATTTGCAAGTGGAGTCAATCCTATTGATTACAAGATCCGCCAAGGTATCGCTCCTTATGCCATGCCGGAATTACCCGCAGTACTTGGCACCGATTTAGCTGGAGAAATTGTTGCTATCGGCGATGGCGTCACCGACTTTGCAGTAGGCGATGCAGTTTATGGTCTGACTGGCGGAGTGCGAGGATTGCAAGGCTCATTGGCTGAATATGCCAACGTAGATGCTGAGTTACTTGCTCTCAAACCGAAAAATTTGTCCATGCGTGAAGCTGCGGCTTTACCTCTGGTTACACTTACCGCTTGGGAAGGTTTGGTTGACAAGGCGAATGTTAAAGCGGGCCAGAAAGTCCTTATCCAAGGTGGAGCTGGCGGAGTTGGGCATGTAGCTGTGCAAATTGCTAAGGCTTTAGGTGCCGACGTTTATGCCACTGCATCGACTGGAAAACAAGAACTGGTCAAGGCGCTTGGTGCCACGCCGATTGATTATCACACTGTAAGCCCTGCTGACTACGTGGACGCATACACCCAAGGCAAAGGATTCGATATCATTTACGACACTGTCGGTGGCTCTGTACTCGATGCCTCATTAGGTATCATTGCACATTATGGACATATTTTAAGTTGTGCTGCATTCAGCTCACATAACCTGGCACCGTCGTCATTACGCTCTGCAACATTGTCAGCGATTTTTGTGTTACACCCACAGCTCAGCGGAGAGGGGCGCAAACATCATGGTGACATTCTGCGGCAAATTACGGCTCTAGTTGAAGCTGGACAAATTAAGCCAATACTCGATCCGTTACGCTTCTCCCTTGACACGGCAATGGATGCACATAATGCTGTAGAGTTGGGGTCCATGGGTAAAGTAGTTATTGATGTAATTGCTTAAAAAGTCATTGTTGAGGATGCATATGAGCCCAAGAAAACTAATTCGAACTGTTCGTTTCCATGAACTAGGTGGCCCCGAGGTATTAACTATTGACTCGCTGGCGAGTCCAAGTTTGCAGGCTACTGATGTACGCATTGCGGTCAAAGTTGTTGGGCTCAATCGTGCTGATGCCATGTTTAGGCGAGGCAGCTATATAGAAAAGGCTGACTTCCCTTCGCGAATCGGCTATGAAGCATCCGGGATAGTCATTGAAGTCGGGGAAGAGGTAAATCATTTACGCCTTGGGGACGAGGTTTGTATTGTCCCTCAGATGGGGCTTTCTCAGAACGGCTGCTACGCAGAAGAGATTGTCGTACCAAGTGAATATGTGGCACTCAAACCAGCAGGGCTGAGGGATCCCCACTTTATCCAGCGGCCTCTTTTTCGTAATTCAAAATAAAGTTTTTTAAACTTTTTTCTATATAGCTTTGTGTAATACGTCTCTTACATAGCTTTATGACTTGCTTGGCTAAGGTTAAAAATGAAAGAACTCGGCGATTCTTAACGCTATTTGCTTGAAATTTTATATGCCACTTTCTTTTTTCTGCTTCACACCCTATAAACCATAACGCAGTGCTCGCTATTGTGGCTATCAAGCATAATATTCCTATTCTATTTATGCCGGTGCTTTTACTAAAACGCCACGAAAAACCATATCTCAAACTTTTATCATCGCGGAAATTTTGCTCTATTTGCATTCTTTTACTATATAAACCAACTACTCGCTTACTCGTCATTGTATTGTCTGATGTCGCGAGTAACCATGGCTCTTTCGCTAAGTTTTGATACATTTTTGTATCTTTCGTAAATCTGCTTTTTCCTTTTCTTCCTTTATTTTTTCCATGATATACGTGTAAAAATGCATCGCATGCTGTCGGGCTGGACTGAGTTAGTCGTGCTTGACCTAACGCCTTTGGTATATCGCTGGCACCAGCCCTAAGTTGTTTTAATGTATGCCATTGTGATTGCATGGCTAGTTTACACTTCATTGAGCCTCTTAATCGACCTATCATATGCCAACCAAGTTCGCGTACTTTACTATACCAAGGCGTAAGAAAGCCGCCGTCTGTTACAATATAGACACTAGGATGTCGTCCAAGCACTTCATAAAGTTCATCTAAAAACAGGCTGTTGGTTGCTGGGCTATCAAAATCCTTCTGCTCAACAATCATGTTATAAATCACGATAGAGCGTCCATCCACAAGTAAGCTTGCTCGCAGTAAGTGATAGTCGTGACCACAGGCACCGCTCCAGTCAACGGCAATTGCAAGCATGGGTAAAGAGTCAATAATAGGATGAGCTAATGCTTTATAGATAGCGACCCTTTCATTGTAGAGGTGAGTATTTTTTAAGAAGCGATCAACGCGTTTTATTTTATGTTTTACATCCACAGCGCCAGACAAATTTCTGCCGATTTCAGTTAAGGTAAGTTTATTGCCCGAAATTAATGCATTGCTGCAGCTTAGTAATGTTTTTACTCTAGCATTATTGAATGGCGCTAATGCATGTTTAAAGTACTTATGGCAAACTGATGTCTCAGGCATAGCAGTTGTGACTTATGTGGGTTGTGGTGATTTACATAAGATCATAAATTGCTGTGCCTGTCACGTTTTGGGGATTCGTCAGCCAGCAGGGCTAACCTTTGCTGAAGGTGCTGCAGCTTGGATGCAGTACCTGACAGCTTATGGCGCTTTGATCGAAATTGCTAACGTGCAAAAAGGCGATGCAGTACTGATAACCGCCGCATCGAGCAGTGTTGGATTGGCTGCGATTCAAATTGTGAATGCTCTAGGGGGTATCCCTATCGCTACAACTCAAACAGGAGCTAAAAAGGCTGCTGTGCTCAAGGCTGGCGCGGCCCATGTGATTGCAACCCAAGAAGAACCGCTGCTGGATAGCTTGATAAGCATCTTGGGAGAAAACAATTTAAAAATCGCATTTGATGCTGTCGGTGGGCCGCAAATAGCTGAAATTGCTGAAGCAATGAGCCCTGAAGGAACAATAATAGTACACGGAGCATTAAGTCCCGAAACAACTACTTTTCCCTTAAAAATAGCACTTCGTAAAAGTCTGACAGTTAGGGGATATGTGTTTACTGAAGTTATAAAAGACATCGAGCGTTTTCGCAGAGCAAAGCAATTTATCCACTCGGGTTTATCCAAGGGAACACTCAAGCCTGTCATTGATCGAAGCTTTAAATTTGAAGAGATAGTAGCAGCGCATCATTATCTGGAGTCAAATCAGCAGATTGGTAAAATAGTGGTCGAACTTGATTAACAGTTCGTAGCTTCCGCTGGTCTCTCGACTCAGTCAGTGCCTGATAATAATTAGCGTGGGCTTTGTTGCGGAAATCGAATGAACTAAATCAGAATCTTACGATCAGATTAGGGACATTCATTTTGATTGCACGTGTTACGGAGATGCATGCCCATTATTACGCGACAGTGGCTGATTTTGGTCGGGAATTTGCATGTTCAGTGGCGAGTAGCATGGCGGAATTTATTGGAAGGCTAGATAACCCATGTAATGAGATTTGGACGATCAAACGGGACGATAAAATTCCAGCTTCTGCTGCCATTGATGGTGAAGAACTTGGGCATAATCGAGCACATTTACGATGGTTCATTGTGGACGACTCTTTAAGAGGTTTCGGGCTAGGTAAACAGCTTCTCAATTCTGCATTAGCTTTTGCCGATGCTCAGGGTTTCGTCCAAATCAACTTATGGACTTTTTCAGGGCTTAATGCAGCTCGATATCTTTACGAAAGTCAGGGCTTTGCATTGGTGGAAGAGAAACTAGGCTCACAATAGGGTATAGAAGTTTTGGAGTAACGCTTCACCAGGTGCCTATAAACGTGAATAAATATTTAAGGAGTCTCAATGACAGCTACAAAAGAAGAAGTTATCGCTTTCATGAAATCGGAGTTTCCACAAAGCAAATGCGTTGTGGAAGCAGTGAGCAACGGTGGAGCGACTGTATCTCATCATGTAGGTCAGGATGAATTACGTCCTGGCGGAACGGTTTCGGGGCCTGTTTTAATGAGTGTGGCTGATGTGGCACTTTATGTGGCGATACTTGGTAAAATTGGCATCGTGCCATTAGCAGTAACAACTAGCCTTAACATCAACTTCTTACGTAAGCCATCGGCAAATGAGCGAATCATTGCGGAATGTTCTCTGATAAAAGTCGGCCGTACTCTCGTGGTTGGGGAGGTTTCTCTGTACTCTGAGGGGGTGAGTGATTTAGTAGCACATGTTGTGGGTACATACTCTATACCGCCCTATACATCGGAACGAAGTGAGAATATTAAAACAATTAACTCTCTGAAAGCTTGACTCCGTTTAAAAGGTTATTGTTGAGGATGCATAAGAGTCCAAGAAAACTAATTCGAACTGTTCGTTTCCATGAATTAGGTGGTCCCGAGGTATTAACTATTGACTCGCTGGCGAGTCCAAGTTTGCAGGCCACTGATGTACGTATTGCGGTCAAAGTTGTTGGGCTCAATCGTGCTGATGCCATGTTTAGGCGAGGCCACTATAGAAAAGGCCGACTTCCCTTTGCGAATCGGCTATGAAGCATCCGGGGTAGTCATTGAAGTCGGGGAAGAGGTAAATCATTTACGCCTTGGGGAAGAGGTTTGTATTGTCCCTCAGATGGGGCTTTCTCAGAATGGCTGCTACGCAGAAGAGATTGTCGTACCAAGTGAATATGTAGCACTCAAACCAGCAGGGCTAACCTTTGCTGAAGGCGCAGCAGCTTGGATGCAGTACCTGACAGTTTATGGCGCTTTTGGTGAGCATGAGTGCTGTCGGTCATTGTGCCGATATATTTTTTTACATCGAGCGGTTTCATAATCTAAGAATACGACGTAGAGTAGC
This sequence comes from Pseudoalteromonas sp. TAE79, assembly GCF_000498015.1. NCBI lineage: Bacteria > Pseudomonadati > Pseudomonadota > Gammaproteobacteria > Alteromonadales > Pseudoalteromonadaceae > Pseudoalteromonas > Pseudoalteromonas sp. TAE79. The sequence continues at coordinate 487 of NZ_AUTL01000279.1, read as the reverse complement.
GAATAAAGACAGGTAGTTTACAAACGTTTTAAACTGTCCGTAGAAACGGGGTAGAACCCCCGCCAGAACAATAAGACAAAGGGGGTGTGTATGGTAATTAACGATCTTCTCTGGCGGCGACCGCGCCATCACATGGATGTCGATGAAACCCACGACCACGTGCACTGGGTGGAACTTTTCTTCGATCTGGTCCATGTAGTGACAATTTTCATTCTGGGGAATTACCTGTCCCATCATCTGGGGTGGCAAGGATTCTGGGTGTTTACGGGACTGTTCCTGGCGATTTTCTATGCCTGGGCAGACAGTTCGGTCTATAACTCGCTGTATATCTCCACGGACATGCCGCATCGCGTGGTGATGGCACTTAAGATTGTCACGATGATGACCATCGCGGCGGCAATTCCCGACGTGGGCGGTTAAGGCTGGACGTATTTCGCGCTGGGCTATGCGTTGAATCGGGCGCTGACGGCCTATCTTTACTGGCGGG
>NZ_AUTL01000278.1:0-4876 GCF_000498015.1 Pseudoalteromonas sp. TAE79 | reverse complement strand
CATAGGTGATGTCAGCTACCCAAAGTTGATTTGGCTGCTCAGCAGTAAATTGACGATTAACTAAATCAAGTGGCTTATCTTGTTGCTCGTCAGGTATCGTTGTCTTATGTGCTTTACCCCGACGAACACCTTGAATTCCCATAACTCGCATCAATCGTTCGACTGTACAGCGGGCGACTTGATGGTCGTCAAGCTGTAGCTGCTTCCATATTTTTCTTGCACCATAAACTGACATATTATCCTCCCACACTTCGCGAATGAGTATTATCAGCTCAGCATCACGCTTTTTGCGGTTAGACAGTCGCTCAGGCTCTCTTTGTATCTGTTTATGAGAATAATACGTTGATGGTGCAATCGGCAATTCCTTGCAAATTGACTCGACACCGTAATGCTCTCTGCAAGCATCAATAAAATCCACTATTACTTCTGTTTGCGGTCGAGCTCCGCTTGGGCGAAAAAAGCGGCAGCTTGCCTCAGGATATCATTCGTTCGCTTGAGCTCTTTATTCTCGCGCTCTAAGATGGCAAGGCGTTCTTCAGTTGATGGCGTATTAGAAGAGGGTTTAGACGGTTGAGCTTGAGATTTCTTGACCCATGCTCTAAGTGTTTCTGGGGTACATCCCAGTTTATCTGAAATCGATACTAGCGCAGCCCAAAGAGAAGGGTATTCATGCTGTTGTGTGGTAACAAGCCTAATTGCACGTTCACGAAATTCTGATGTATAGCGATTTGATTTTTTCATAGTTCCAGTTTCTCAAGTTATTGAGTCTCTGGCAAACACGGGGCGATTCAATTCTTAGTAGCTTTTTTGTTAATGCTTTCTTGTGTATTTGATTCGAAAGGAGCTATTATCGATCCTGCAATACCAGCCCCTTCGTTGGTTCCAACGCCAAGCAACTTTAGGTATGAAGAAAATAATGGTTCGTTGCGCATTATGTGGAATTGGTATCCCAATGATGGCGTAATTACACTACCGCATAAACTTCCACCACCGGCTGAGTTATTCTCTGTTCCAAGAGAGGGTAACTATAAATATAGTATAGACGTTGAGATTGCAGAGCTTAGCAATAATAATATATACAGTATGCTTAGTAATGACTATAGATTACTAGGCAGTAAAATTAGCAATAGTTACTTATACAACATGGCTGTTTTTTCAGCAGTTAAATTTAGGGTGAGAGCTAAAAGAACAGATACCTTTACTGATAGTTCTGTTTATTCCGCTTATTTATATAGCCCTCTAATCAATCGTCAAGTTAAGTTATCCGCTCCTTCTATATCACCGGATGGGGGTAATGTAATTCCAACAGATAACATAATTATTACGAATGCTCAGCAAGCAGTAATGAAATACGCTTTGATACCTCTCGAGTCTGATTGTTCCAGTGTAAATAACTGGCTTACCTATGTTGCACCTCTTTCTATTAACTCTAGTCGCCAGTTATGTGTGTTTGCAACTAAGATCGGCTCATTATCTAGTGATATAAAAGAGGCCGTTTATACGGTTAGTTCACCAGCAAACACAAAACAAATTATATTTATACATACGGATTTACTTGGTAGTCCAGTGGCTGAATCTCAGGGAGAGCAATAATGAAAAATTTTACTTATTATTTATCAACAATGTTATTAGCTCCGCTGTTTACTTTAGCGGCACAGCCTCCGGGTGGAGGTGATGTTGAGTTAATAGCGCCACCATCTGAGTATAATTTAGAGCGTTTTGCCGTCAAGCGAGAGGTTGAGGCGCTTACAAGTAATTTGGCTGGTGAAAGTATTTCACTAGCTGATGGTTCACTCTCATTTACTGTCACTGACTTAAGTATTAAAACGAACTCACAGATCCCTCTAAATATTACACGGACATATAATCGGCTTACAGGTAAAAATGATAAATCCCCAGCACAGTTCGGTGATTGGGAGCTCGAGTTACCAAAAATAGAAGCTACTTACTTAAAAGGCAGCACTCGCTATAGCAATAATTATTATTCTAGTACAGCTTGTTCAAGTGCTTTATCTCCTGGCCCCATTTCATTTTATGGTGATGTTTATGAGCAGCATGAATATTGGAACGGAGCCGATGTGATTATACCTGGTGCTAGTGGGAAATTATTAAGTGGTTCTGGCCAGCATCGTTACCGAACCAAGCTCAATGCATCAATAAATTGTAGTAGTGAAAATGGCAATGAGTATTTTATTGTAAAAACGAGTGAAGGCTTAATTTATACTTTAGGTCATCGTATCGAAAAATTGGGGTTACCACTTGTAAAAACAAAACCTGCACAACGTAGTAAACTTGCTTACGTTGCAACAAAAGTTGAAGATAAGTTTGGCAATACGCTGCATTATATATTTGATGGTAGTAAGTTGGAAAAAATCACATACCAACCTTCTGGCTCAGCCCATAGCGAAGACCTCGTTTCGTTTTCATATGAATCATCGGGACGCATAAATAAAATAACAAGCCAAGAGCGGGTTTGGGAGTATTTATATGAAGAAAAGTATGCAAATCAAAACCATAACTTAACAGACGTCATACTTCCAACAGGCCAAAGTTGGGAGTATGATTTTCCTGAGTTTATAAACTACGCGAGCAAGATATATGTAAAACCAAATTTTAATGTAGAAAGCTGTATATATAGCCACACTACTCCGCTATATGGCCCAGAAAGCTCCCTTAAAGTAAAACATCCTAACGGCGCCAACATAAGTTTTAACTACAAATTGACCGTACATGGACGAACGGAAGTCCCGGCAAAAAGTCAGCGTCATACTCGTCAAGGCAAGCCTATAAACTATAATGCTTGCTATGCTAATTTAGCAATTTCAAGTAAATCAATAGATATTAATGATGAACAATATGTATGGACATATGCCTACAGTAATAATTATTCACACTTTAATTCTGCAGGTTTAAGTAGTTCAGAAGTTAGTAGTTTCAGACGTGGTATTGCAATTATTGGAAACACTAAAGAAGTTACTTGTAATACTAAAAGTGATTGTTCCTCTATCCCAAGTGGTTTGGGGCTATCTGCTTATGACTTAAGGGTACTCAAGGTCACAGCGCCGAATAATAGTTATATTAACAGCTATATTAGTAAACGCTGGGATGAAACTGAAGGGCAGGTTATAGCTCAGGTCGAACATGGCCCAAATGGAGAAATAAATCAAAAAACATTGACTCAATATTGGAAGAGTAGTTTTAAAGGTAACAGTGGTATTGTCGATCCAATTTTAACCACGAATACAGACACTTTATCTTATATCGTAAAGGACAAAAGAGTTACTAAACATGTTAACAGTGACAGCTTTACTAAAAGTTATATCTATAATATTTATGATGCACCTGAGCAAGTTGTTCTAGCAGGGCCATCGGGTACTTTTTATAAAAAGCAGTTTTACCAGCATGACACTTTAAATTGGATTTTAAATTTACCTACCATCACCCAAGTATCAAGCGATGATCAAAACTATATAGAAACTAAACGCATTCAGTACAATGCTTTTTCGAATAGTTACTTTTCAAACCAACAATTACCATCAAAAGTGTACCTATTTGGTCAACTACAACGTACTTTCACTGATTACACCGCACAAGGCAATGTTGAGCGAATAGAGTTTAATTCAAATCGTTCAGTAGGCACTGGTAAGCGTTTTATTGAATATGCAAACTACAAGCGCGGTTTACCGCAGGTAATAACGGTGCCAAATAGGTCAACCACAGGAAGCATGAGTGCGGGTAGGGTAGTTGATAATAACGGGTGGGTAACTCGTACAACCGATTATAATGGCGTATCAACTAATTACACCTATGATGACATGGGTCGTATTAAATCCGTAGATTTAACAAATGATGCGGTTAATGGCAGCTGGTACGACACGTTATATACTTGGCATAACGATACCAATACCCGCACTGCGTCAACGTGTACGTTAGATAGTTCACGGACCGCATGTACAGGTAACGCTGTATTCAAAACTACAGAGTACTATGACAACTTACTGCGACTGACAAAAACAAAAAGCCAAGATTTAGTCAATAGCTCTGCAGCAAATAGTACCCGTTATCAGCGTTTCGAATATAACTACTTGAATCAGCCAACGTTCCAATCTTATGCAAGCGCAAATATAAGTGAAAATAAAGGCACTACAACCGTTTATGATTCACTAGGTCGACAGCAAAGTGTTACAACAAGTGGATTAGGCACCGTTAATTACGCCTATTTATCTGGTAATCGTATAGAAGTAACGGATGCAAAAGGTCACGTAACAACCACAACCTATCAAGCCTTTGGTTCACCAAGTTACTCGCGCGCAATAAAAATAGAATCGCCTGAGAATGTAACCACCACATTAGATATTGATATATTTGGTTTAACACATTCTATTACACAAGCAGGTGCTAACCAGTATGGAAATTCAACGAGTGTTACTGAACGTCGTTATTACGACAATAGTAAACAGTTATGTTTAACTACACGACCGGATGTAGGCAATACCCTTTATAAGCACAATGTAATAGGTGAACTCATCTGGAGCCAAGGTGGCGTTGCTAATACACAATGTACCAGTACAGCGCCGAGTGGGAGTACTTTTTATACATATGAAAACTTAGGCAGTCTTAAACAAGTTAACTACCCAGATGCTTCAGGTGATGTTAGCTACGAGCGCGATAACAACGGGAACGTTAAAACCTTAACAGCTGGTAATGTAATTCATCGTTATGAGTACAACAACCAAAATCGCCTCGAAGAAGAGCAGCTATTTGTGGGTAATGAACTACCTCTAATGCTTAATTATAAATACAATGCTTTGCAACAGCGTGAACAGTTAGGTTACCCAGATGGAACTATTGTAAACTTCAAACCCAATGGCTTTGG
>NZ_AUTL01000277.1:0-122132 GCF_000498015.1 Pseudoalteromonas sp. TAE79 | reverse complement strand
TAGGTTCGGTGTAAAGTTTTCTGGCGAATTCAATTATACCTTATCTTCATGCTGTTTGTTTTTCATACCACAAAGATCAACACGCCCTAATGACAAGCGTTTAACTGCGAATACATAAATTAGTGTATATTCAAGAATTAAAGTGACAGGACATTAGGAAGTTGAAAAAGTTTAAGTTTATAAACACTCAATCAAAAAAAGAGTTTCTAGCGTTGCCTGATAAAATTCAAAAGCGCTTTGCAAATGATTTAAACGCTATCTGTCAAAACAAAGAGCCATTTAGCAAATTTAAGCACTTAAAGGAGAGTGTAGGTATTGGCGCGGTTGAGCTGATAGAGAACGGCAGACCAGCATACCGAACGATTTACGTTGCAAAGTTTGCCGATACAGTGTTCATCTTACACTCGTTTACCAAGACTACTAACGGAGTTGATAAACAGGCTATGGACACTGCGAAGAAGCGGTACAAGCTAATGCAAAACGAAATAAAATAAATATATCAACACTTGTATATATATCAGTGCTGATATATATTGTTTGTAAGTTAATCAATAAGGTTATTAAGATGACTCTTGAATACTCAAACATCTTTGATGCAATTACAGAAGATAAAGCCGAAGCTTCTGAACTTCAGACGCGCTCAGATCTGATGATTGTTGTTCGTGACATTATCAATGCGAAGAATTGGTCACAGGCTGATGCAGCGATTCAATTAGGACTAACCCAACCTCGCGTAAGTGATCTTGTTAATGGCCGTATTGATAAATTCAGTATTGATAAGCTAATGACTTGTTTGTACAGAATTGGTTTTCGTTTTAAACCATTTTTTTCAGATAACCAGTTAACAATGGCTGTTGAAACAGTTAAAGAACACTAGTTGGAATAAGTTGACCACTTGTATCTTGACGCTTTGGATGATTAGCTATCTCCAAGCTCTAAAATCAGTGAGGATGTTTGACCACGAAATGTTTAACATTGAACTGTAGATTATCCTCTAAACCCAGTTTAGAGTTACTACCATAAATGCGGAATCTGCCATGTGCTTTTTTCATTAGGCGATCAAAGTTAGCTTTTACTGACTGAGAAGAGTATTCAGAGTTTATTTCAAATTTTGTTTTAAACTGTGAGTTTTTTAGGTAAGCAGCTATATCGATACTAGGCACATCAAAAGGGAGTATGAACTCGTGCTAATACGGAGACATTTTACCAGCTTATATGTAACGACTATTTTATGCATGTTCATTAATTACTTATGTTGTTAAAAATATAAAAATGACTTGAAATTAGATGTTTAGCCTCTATAGTAACCTGTAATAATACCTTCCAGTTACCGGCAAGCATCCGCCTGTGAGGATGGAAGTATTTCAACTGTACGGTAAAAGGATTTAACCCTCATGCATTTTCCCAAAGTCTCTGTTGCACTTGCAGGGCAAGTCAATCTTCTAGAAGAGCTAGTTTTCGTTATTCAAAGTAAGGGGTTATTTGTTTTAAATTTCAACCATACCGCCTTAATAAGAAGCTAAAAAAAAGTTGCTTATACTTTAGCAACGTAGGATTAGGAGGTGTTTTTTGTCTTTCTTAATTGACTTGATATGTTTTTGATACCAAAATATATTGAATTTTGGTATTGGAGGTTGGCATGGCGAAAAATACAAGTGTTACATTAGGTGAGCATTTTGACTCATTTATTAGTCAGCAATTAGAGACTGGTAGGTATGGATCTGCAAGTGAAGTTCTAAGAGCTGGATTAAGAGCCTTAGAAGATCAAGAATTGAAAATGAACAATTTAAGGAATATGTTGGTTGAGGGAGAAAACAGCGGAATAGCTGACTATTCATATGACACACTATTAAGTGACTTAGATAAAGAAAATCATTGATATGAAATTTCATATATCTAAAAAAGCTAAATCAGATTTAATAAAAATCGCTCGTTACACGCAACTTAACTGGGGCAGGCAGCAGAGAAATGACTATTTAAAATTACTTGATAGCGTTTTTCATCAAATTGCAGAAGAACCAGAGCTAGGTTATATTTGTGATTACATTAGAGAAGGCTATAGAAAGCGACCGCAAGGGAGTCATGTCATCTATTACAAAGAATTCGGCAAGAAAGAAGTTGTAATTATTCGAGTTCTTCATAAAAGCATGGATGTACATCGGGCTCTTTGAAAACGTAACTGGCCAACAATACTGTCCCAGATAGACTCAAGTGGATCTATACGCGTTCGCCATTGGCGTTTATTAGACAATGGCTGCTCATCCAGTTTATCAATGCGCCTTGCTGAACGTTCAGAAATACCTGCTTTCGCAGCCGCGATAACTTGGCTATTACGCTTTCTATGTTTCATATAAATAGTGACCTGCTGATCAGTGATTCGTGTTCCCGGCACAGTGAACTCCTCCGTTCTGCTGTACCGAACCTTATCAGATCAACCGGCCAAGATAATTGTCGCTAGACCGGCCACCGTAATTGTCGCTTAATAACTTGGGCAACCGGCATCTAAAAGTAGCGTTGGCAGATTTTTGAGCCTTTTGGCTATTTCTTGAAGGTATGCAATCAATTCATTTGGATCACACATAGGTGAGAGTTGCTCGGCTACTTGCAAAAAGTTTACCTTGCCTCCACGTTCAAAACCGTCACCCCACTTAAACAATCGCGTTACCATTTCAGGATCTGCTTTCATTGGCGCAAAGTCATAAATAGACGCAAACGAAATCTTATTCTCTTTTTTGTTGAAGTACCCCTTGATAAATCAAGGGGATTCTTGTCGTCAACGGTTTAAGCATTGTGATACTAGATCACTTTAGACTTCTAAAACCTCTTACAAGCATTTAATGTGTCGGTACTACCTACCGCCACAAATTATTTAAGCTATTAGCCTTAATCTCTCATTATGGATATTAATAGCGTAAGCGCACTGTTTAAATGCTCGCTTACAAACAATTGAAATATTAGACTCATGACCATCCCAGGAAGAATACTTCCGAAAATTACAATTTTTATGATTAAAAGGGAAGTAAACTTCTGTTTTTTGGGAATATCGTACGAGGTGTCAGAAATATATTTTAACTTGTACTCTGGTATAAATTTAATACAATCAGTAAATCAATATATAAATACAGGGTCGTTATGGGTACTATAAGTTTTCGTGTCGATGATGATGTGAAAAAGCGTTCTTACGCTGCACTAGAAAAATTAGGTATAACTCCGTCAGAGCTACTAAGGCAGACACTAGAATACGTTGCACAAAGAGAGGCGTTGCCGTTTAAATCCGCGCTACTGACAAGTGAGGATGAAGCGTTAATTACTGTAGCAAAAGCGCGTTTAGCTGCTCCCAAAGTAGGTGTCAAAACCTCGCTAGATACCCTATGAACATTACGCAAATTTAATGCTCGATATCTAATGAACCACCTTTAAATAACCTGATTACCACTAACTTTAAGCCAGACAACGGTATTGAAGATGGAACTCGACCATGTGGCGGTTTCTTTGAAGTAAATGCTATAGGCGACAAAAACTAACTAGTTGCTTAAACGGAAAAATAACAGTTGGTCATCGCTATGCGATTATAGCCAACCATTATTTTCCGCTTAGCGAAGCGTTAACGACCGCTGTATGGCACAGAACCGCCCGTCGACACTAACTTATAATTGTCCATCGACGATTTATCAATATAACTCACCTTTGCCCCAAAATGTGTTAACGTAAATACTCTAAGGGCGGCTGCGAGCGAACTACGGACCGGTGATGAGAATTAAGGCATTATTATTTTTTTGATTCTACATAGCGGACTGACGACCAACAAACTAGTAAACTTCGCACAATTAAACTGTTTATAAATTTAGCTCTTGATGACTTTAACCTATATTCAGGAAAATGAACAATTTGCGCATTCTTAAATTGTTATACAAAAAAAGGTCAGCATCAAAGTGCTGACCTTTAAATTATTCGGCAGATATTTGCTCAATAAGCTCTCTATTTTCAGTGTTTAATCGTTCGATATAGATATGAGAAAGTAAATTTTCAAAGCATAAAGTATTAGGCTCACATGTACTTGTTTGTAAGTTATGAGCAGCTCCCCACCAGTTAACGTTATTTCCTGTTTTCTTTGAAATTGCATCGAGCTTATTTGCTACTTGATAAGCTAAAACACCGCAGTCTAATTGATAGTTCTCGGCAACTTGAGTTACTGAGCCCTTTAACCATGAAATTTTTCCATTTGCATTTTTAAAACATTCTTCAATAAATGATTCGGCATTCTCTCCAAGAAGAACCTTAGCTGCAAAATTATTAGCGTCAATTTCTTCTTGATCGTTACGCCTTTCATCACTAGTTTCGCTTAACTCAACAATAGAGAACTCTTCTTGTTCAGGCGATTGGCTTGCATGATATAGTTCGTGCAATAAATCAAACATCCACTTAGAATTGTGTCTCGATTTTTGCTTTAACACGATTACATTCCTGCCTTGAATACGCCAAGTTGCGCCATGAAAAGCACCAGAATCATTTAATGAAATTACTGGGGTTCCTAAGCTTGTTACGTAAGATAGAATAGATTCAAATGTAATCTCGCCGTATGTTTCTAATATAGACTCGCGAACAACATTATGTTCTTGCGGGATTGTCTTTCGGTCGAGAGAACAATTATTAGCAACTATATTGGCAATAGAATATGCATATTGGGTATAAGCACTTGTATATACTTCATTTGCTCCTACTGGCATTTTAAACCGAGCAACCATTGAACCATCGCGCCCAATAACTAGAGGTGCATCCCCAAGTAACAATTCTTTTGTCCAACCAAAAATAGAGCTCAATTTCTCGACGGTCTTTTGTACCCATAGCCCGTAATCAAATGACATCACATCTCTTGGTGCAATACGTTTTTCAATAAACGTTTTATCTAAGCCAGCATCACTTAATTTAGATAGAAGAATATTTTTCTCTCTAGATTCTTTAGGTAAAAATACGTCTTCAGTAATTTTTAGATCTAGTGCCTCTACGATGGATACTAATGTTTTGAAACTCGCTGAGTTATATTCAGTGTTTTCATATCGCTGTATTTGCTGTTCTTTCATCCCTAGTCTTTCAGCAAGATCTTTCTGAGTTAACCCCATCGAAATTCTAGCCATGATTAGAGCTTTTGGTAAATCAGCAAGGCTATTTACATCAAAAACAACTAGATCACCTGACAATAAATGCTCGTATTCCTCGGCTTGCTGAACTAACTCATCACGTTGACAAATTAAAGCGTCAATCTGAGCTTTTGCTAAAAGTGGAGAAAATCTTGGTTCTTCTGCTTGTAACTTTTCAATAGCACCAGAAAACTCTTCGACACGCTTTCTTGTTAATGCTAGTTGTTTGTTATTCTTAATCATAATGAACCTCCAATTTTAATCGCCACAATGCCTTTCTTTTCACCTGTATTTTTATCAGCCTGAAAGAAATCTACGAATAATTTGCCAGAACCACCTTCCGGAAGTTCCGAAACTCCCGTCTATGTATACCAGCGGACAGTTAGCTTTCTGCAATGCACATATTAATAGCTTCAAACCATCAATCAGCCATGCTCGCTTAGGGTTATAGCCAAAGCGATCTACAAGCTCTTCCATAGAAGCTAAGTGGATCCCTTCTGGTAAATTTCCCGTACTGTCAAAATCTGGAATCATACAAACCCCTTCCCCAACAAAAATGTTGTGTAAATTGGGCATTATATAGCATGTATTTGCTTGCGGTGCAATTTTTTATAACAAACTGTTTAAGAGTGATTCGCAACGCGTGGTATTCTTTCAATTCGTTGCCGAAGGTCTGCTTTCTAACTACTTATCATAGATAGTACATTGGGGTGTAGGGCCGAAAGTGCCGCGGAGCCGAACTTCAGCTCTAAATCGTTTCTGTCCAGAGGCGGGTTATGTATTTAACTCGCCTTTGCCCAAAAAAAGCTAGCGTAAATACTCATTCATATTTTGTTGGAATGCGTTTGCCCTACCAAAAGTTATCCGAATACAGTACATCTAGAAATTATGCTTCTCTAAGCGATCGAACCTCTCACTGCAGTCACTAACCTATCGATTAAATTTTGAAAAGACTGTATTATATCAGCGTTAAATGCGGCGCAGAGTCGTATAGAAGTTGTTAGCTGATGGATTTTAAGTAAGGTAATCAATGCAACAATTTATTAATGCGGCAGTTCAGAAAATCATAGAAATAATTGATTTTAAAGAGAATAACAAAAGTGTCGCATGGCAATTTATTCTTGAAGAGCTTGATGCTGCGCAGCATGGGACTGCATTTGTAGTTGACCGAGTACAGAGGTTTTATATCAATGAATCTGATTACAAAGGTGCTCTTGAAAATAGCTGTGAAGACGTCGATGGACCAACAGGTCCTCAGCAGTATTTATTAGATGTAACTGCATTTATAGCTGAGAAAAAAGATCGTGAAATCGCTGCAATGGTTAGAATCACGATTGTCGAATACGTGCTAAAACATTATATGTTTGGACGCTATTTCTTGAGCTCTGAGTATAGAACAGCGAAGAAGCCTTTAGCATTATTTGATATTGTTGCTGAAAGTAAGAAATTAAATCCGAATTTTAAACATATACTCTCCGAAGAGTATGCGCCAGTGAGAGAAGTACTCAACCGTTGGGCAAGTGGTTTTGAAGACAGGGACAACAAATTTAATCGCCAGTTTCAGGAAACATTCAACTCGTCTTTTTGGGAACTATATCTTTTCCAGTGCTTTAAAGATTTGAAGATGGAGGTCGATTTTACTCAACCTAGCCCTGATTTCACCTTAAATACGCTTAACGGAAACCTAATTAACGTTGAGGCGGTTACTGCTAACCATGCTCATGATTCTATACCAGAGTGGGATGGATATGGGGCAAATCTACTTGAGGATAAAGAGTTCCTTAATTTTTCGTGTGTACGATTGTTGAACGCAATTGACTTTAAAAGTAAAAAATATTTCGAAACCTACGAAAAACACGATCATGTTAAATCCAACCCTTACGTAATAGCCGTTGCACCGTATGAGCAGCCATTGTTCTTCATCCAAAATAATGAGGCTATTATCCGAGTTCTATATGCACAGGGTGTAGATAAAAATAATGGGTTTTCTGAAGTTGAAGTGAATCTAGCGATAAAAAATGGCAAAACTCCATTGGAACTGGGGCTCTTCACAACGGATAAGTTTAAACATATTAGTGCAGTTATTTTCTCAACTACAGCTACTCTTGGAAAAGCGATCACTCAAAGCAACCTTAAACGTGAAATTCGTTCCAGTTGGTATCATCCATCTCAAGGTCTAGTGATGGAAATGAAAAGTAATGAAATTCACTTTGAAACTCATTTAGATGGGCTTCAAATTCACCATAATCCTTTCGCCGAAAAACCCTTATCATTAGATGAGTTTAGAAATTACGAAATCACTCACTACTTCTATGATCCAGAAACTAAAACTATAGACAATCAGCAGAAGCCGTATACTTTGATTTCTCGAAACATTTGGGGCTAAGCTGCTACAATTGTTTAAGGTCTCCAAGATATTTTTACTAATCTATTAAGGTTGAGTTAGTGCCATTGCACTAACCAACTTTTGTCCAGAGGCGGGTTATGTATTTAACTCGCCTTTGCCCCAAAGTGAGTTAACATAAATACCCTAAGGGCAGGTTTAATATTAAATAGCTCTATACAAATGACGAATGTTAGCCGATAGATACAAGTTAAGGTGAGCGCGCACAGTGAAATTGTGTTCTTCTTACAATTTTAAGTGTGTAAATAATTTAAAATACCACAGTCCCTAATGGTTTTGTCTTGGTCACACGATGACGCCATATTTTCGAGTGATGACTTTAATACGTTTAGCTCTTCAATGCGAATAATGACGTCTGATAAATGCTTAGCTATTAACGTATTGATATTTGAACAGCTCTGATCTGGCCTCGAACGACTGTCCATTAGCGTTTTTACTTCCATGATAGACATATCTAATGAACGACACTGTTTGATAAACAGGAGTTGTTCAATAGTCCCCTTGTCGTAGACACGATAATTTCCACTTGAGCGCTTAAGCTCAGGCAAGAGCCCCTTCTTTTCATAAAAACGAATGGTCTGAATACTACAACCTGTCGTCTTTGCGACATCACCAATTTTCATTTTTTTCTCCTAACCGTTGACTCTATACCAAGTATAGACTTTATACTCATACTATTCATCAGTAAAGAGTGTGTTTCTAATGAGCGGATGTGGGTGCGAAGTTGAAATAAAAGACCAGTCTCAACGACAGGTTTTGTATTGGCTTTTGGGAATAAACGCGACAATGTTTGTTATAGAAATGGGGATCGGGTTGCTTGCTAATTCAACCGCATTAATAGCCGATTCACTTGATATGCTCGCCGACGCAGTTGTCTATGGTGTTGCCCTTTATGCTATTGGTAAATCGCTATTGCACAAAGCCAATGCGGCTAGAATTAGCGGCTTTTTTCAGATGGCACTGGGTGTGTTGATTATCATTGATATTGTAAGACGGTCAATTTACGGTAGCGAACCTGTATCGGGACTAATGATGGCTATGGGGGCAGTTGCACTGGTTGCTAATGTCATTTGTCTTGTGATCATACGCAAACAAAGAAATGAAGAAGTGCATATGCGGGCAAGCTGGATATTTTCAGCCAACGATGTGATTGCCAACTTAGGTGTTATCTCTGCTGGCGTTTTGGTGTTTTGGCTCGATTCTCGATGGCCTGATCTGGTTATCGGTGTGATAGTTTCGTGCGTTGTGTTGCGCGGGGCAAAAATGATCCTCGAAGATGCTGGAAATGAAAGACAGCGAGCGCTTAATGCGCAAAGTTGATAAGAAAATGCCAATTTTTAATTGCACATCAAAACTGCGTAGGTTGGCATGGCTACTTATTACTTTGCTCATGTGTCAATCGGGCTTTTCGTTCGCCGCTCAATGCGATGACTACCCTGCGGAGGTATCGTCAGTCCCTGAACAATCAAAGTCGATAGGCACTTATGATGTTCCCGAAAAAAATGTAAATGCTGGTGATAATACGTCGAGTGAAGAGTCTAAGTCTTTCCATTGTGTACTGTGTCAATGTGGACAGATTAAGTTTCTGGCACAACACCCAATAAATGACGTATCTAAACCGTTATATACCAATCAATACAGTTATTCCCGCAACGTCACTGACGGCCTAGTCGAAGGCCTTTTGCGCCCACCTCAACATTAATCCATTCCCTCCTATATGTTTGCATGGGTGCTTTCCATGTATGTCGTGATACAGAATGGGGATAGGGTAGCAAAAAGTGAATTTTTTCACATTTTCATCTCAGCTTTTTAGCTGCTAAGACTCTATGAAATAGCCACATTGAGACACGGTGAATCCTTTTTTATGGGCATTAATTGATACGTTGGTATATTAAAAAGTGAATTTTTACACTTTTTTATCTCAGACTTTTAGTGTGTTAGCGTGTCGTAAATGGCCAGATTGAGACACTTTTTACTCGCATTTTGCCCGATTAAAACTGTCTCAAATGTTAAAAATTAGACGTTTTCCTGTCTCATTTAAAAAGGTAAATCGCGCGCAAGGCCTTGCTGTGTAAGGGTTTGAGGGGAGGGGAGTGTTTTCTTCTAATAGAGGGAACTATTAGATAAAGAACTTACATAACTAAATTGAGGTATTGACTTCATGAGGAATGGCTTTGTTTTTCACTTTGACTATTTAGGTGCTTTTACAGCCTCTTATATTTAGACCGATATTTATAAAATTTTGAAGTTGGTAACTTGTTTTTCCTACAAAACACGTCAATAAATAAGCTACTAGTTTGTTACTGCCCAATCAATTTTTGCCAGTCATTAAGGGGTCTTTGTGTGCATAATACCTACAGTAAAAAACTGAGAGCATTTTCACTTGATTGAATTCACTCTGCTAGGTGTGGTTGCTCGGATGTTTACGAAAATAATAAACTTTTCGTTTTCTCTGCTCCCTCTGGTAAAATAATAAAAATATTTTTAAATATAAAGGATTAATATGAAAATTGCTGTGGTCGGTACAGGCTATGTAGGCCTTTCTAACGCTATGTTGCTAGCACAACACAATGAAGTGGTCGCATTTGATATAGACGAACACAAAATAGCACTGTTGAATGATAAAAAATCACCAATTGTTGATACCGAAATTAATGAATTTTTAACACGTAGTGACTTAAACTTTACAGCAACTACCGACAAAGTAGCAGCGTACAAAAACGCTGATTTTGTAATTATTGCTACACCCACTGATTACGATGTAGAAAACAATTACTTTAATACAAGTTCTGTAGAAGCGGTAATTAAAGATGTGACAGCGCATAACCCAAATGCAGTTATGGTTATTAAGTCGACTATACCCGTTGGTTTTACGCAAGGTATTAAAGAGACGTTAGGCGTTAGTAACTTAATATTTTCGCCAGAGTTTTTACGTGAAGGTAAAGCACTACACGATAACCTATACCCATCGCGTATTGTTGTTGGTGAGCAAAGTGAGCGCGCGAGTGTATTTGCAAGCTTACTTAAGCAAGGCGCTATCAAAGAAGATATTGAAGTACTGTTTACTGACTCAACTGAAGCCGAAGCTATTAAGTTGTTCTCAAACACTTATTTAGCAATGCGTGTAGCTTACTTCAATGAGCTTGACAGCTACGCTGAAGCGCATGGCTTAAACTCTAAGCAAATTATACAGGGCGTTAGCTTAGACCCTCGCATAGGTGATCATTACAATAATCCATCGTTTGGATATGGCGGCTACTGTTTACCAAAAGACACTAAGCAATTACGTGCAAATTATGCAAATGTACCAAACAACATTATTGGTGCGATTGTTGATGCTAATACTACACGTAAAGACTTTATTGCCGACTCAATAATAAAGCGTAGCCCTAAAGTGGTTGGTGTATATCGTTTAGTAATGAAAACAGGGTCTGATAACTTTAGAGCCTCTGCTATACAAGGCATAATGAAGCGTATTAAAGCGAAAGGTATTGAGGTTGTAGTTTACGAACCCGTGCTTGAAGAAAGTGAGTTTTATCATTCTCGTGTCATTAAAGACTTAAATGAGTTTAAGCAAATATCTGATGTTGTTGTATCTAACCGTATGGTTGAAGAGCTCAGTGATATTGCTGACAAAGTTTATACTCGCGATTTGTTTGGTAGTGATTAATAAACAAAGTTTAAAGACTAAAAGTTAAAGGTTACAGGTTAAAGGCTAAAGGCTAAAGGCTAAAGGTTAAAGGCTAAAGGTTAAAGGCTAAAGGTTAAAGGCTTATAGTTGAAATTAGTGTTTTTTGTGCGTGAGCAAGCTTCACGCCTCAGCCGTATAATTGCGATGTTATTGTTGTAGGCGCCTTGCTTGCTGGCGCGTTAGCAAATAAGCATAGCTTTAAAAAGTTAAAGGCATTGAGGTAAAAGTACGGACCTGAATAGAAGAGTCTAGGCAGTTATCAAAAATGATATCTGCCTTAATGAAAACTATTGAAACTTGGGATTAGGCTTTTAGTCTTCAACTTTCAACTTTCAACTTTCAACTTTATTAGCTTAAAGATTAGGAAATTATGAAATATTTAGTAACGGGTGCTGCTGGTTTTATTGGCGCGGCAACATGCCAAAAATTATTAGCGGCTGGCCATGTAGTAGTCGGTATTGATAACCTTAACGATTATTACGATGTAAATTTAAAACTAGCTCGTTTAGCGCAGTTTGAAAGCCATGAAGCGTTTACATTTATTAAGCTTGATATAAGTGAACGCCCAGCAATGAGCGAGTTATTTAAAACACAGCAGTTTGATAAAGTAATACATTTAGCGGCGCAAGCCGGTGTTAGGTATTCAATAGAAAACCCTGATGCTTATGCAGACTCTAATTTAGTAGGGCACTTAAATGTGCTTGAAGGGTGTCGTAATAATAAAGTTAAACACTTGGTTTATGCTTCATCTAGCTCTGTATATGGCTTAAACGAAAAAACACCGTTTGAAACAACCGATAGTGTTGATCACCCAGTGTCGTTTTATGCTGCAACTAAAAAAGCGAATGAGCTAATGGCGCATAGCTATTCTCATTTATATAGTTTACCTACAACAGGCTTACGCTTTTTTACTGTATATGGGCCATGGGGTCGCCCAGATATGGCCCCGTATATTTTTACTAAAAAAATACTTGCCGGCGACACTATTGATATAAACAACAATGGCGATATGTGGCGTGACTTTACTTACATAGATGACATAGTCGAAGGTGTTGTTCGTGCTGCCGATGTTATACCTGTTGCAAACCCAGATTGGAAAGTTGAAACAGGTTCACCAGCTTCTAGCTCTGCTCCGTATGCGGTTTATAATATTGGCCACGGTAGCCCAATAAACCTAATGAAGTTTATTGAAGCCATTGAAGCTGAACTAGGTACTGAAGCTAAAAAGAACTTCCGTGAAATGCAAGCTGGCGATGTTTATAAAACTTATGCTGATACTACAGATTTATTTAATGCAACAGGCTATAAAGCGCAAGTTGGTGTTAAGCAAGGCGTGAGTGAGCTTATTAAGTGGTATAAAGACTTTTATAAATAAAGGTTACAATTTGTAAGTCATTTAAAACACTGTTTTAAATTTAAGACAGTGCTTTTTTTTGCTTTTAATAAAGTTAATTTAGATGAGCGCGAAGTAAATTTGCGCCTACAGGGTGTGTGTATTGTAGGTGAGGTTTTATACCTCGCTTTTGGTAAAGTTAAATCACATGAGCGCGAAGTAAATTCGCATCGATAGGGTGTATATTGTAGGTGAGGTTTTATACCTCGCTTTAGTAAAGTTAAATTACATTAGCGCGAAATAAATTCGCCCCTACAGGGTGTTAAAAATTGGCAAATACACCTAACCTAGCAAATGCTTCCCCGTATACATCCTTTCCTTGATACAGCTCAGCTCCCCAACTTTTAGTACCCATTATTGGTTTACTTAATTTCCGCGTATAGGCTGTTTGTAACTCATAACTAGTTTTATAACCATCACGTTTATTTTCAAGCATGCGAATGGTGGTATTTAAACTTTCTATTTTACTCAATTGCCAATGCCAGTTTACGCTCATTGATTTAGCAGGAGTGTAGTCGCTGTAGTCGTGTTCATCACCCGCCCAGTGGCCAATTACATTGCCTGAATTACGATTCCCGTCTAAGTATAAGTGATTACCATACCAACTAGGCTGCCAATTACTGTGCTCAAAACGTAGACTATGGTTATTAGCAATAAAAGGTAAGTAGAGTCCAAAACTGTAGGCATTATTACGTGAGCCTCCCAATGTATCTTCAAGCGCAATCTCGCCATAAAACTCAAACGGTAGCGCATAAATACTATTGTTGTAGGCGAATGTTATGGATCCTAGTTGATCCCCAAGCTCGTATTCATCACCAAGTTCGTTAGCATCATCAGTTGTTATATTGTCTTTAGCCCCTGGAGTAAAAAAACCCTCTGCAAAGTCTTTTAAGGTAACTGTTCGAGGGCCGCCTCCGAACTGCATTAAACGACTTAAGCCTATTGTTAGATTATCAGTTGCTGCAAAACTCGTGTGTAAACCAAATAAATAGGGCTTACCTGGTTCATAAACCCTATCAACACCTGTTTGTTGACCTTCTTTTAAAATGCCACGTTGCTCGGTCATTTTGCTAATAAACATATCATAACGAATATTAAAGCTGGTTATTGGCTCTACATTACTAAGCGTTATAGAAGGCGTTGTTTTAGCTTGTGTGCTTAATAGCATGGCGCTGTCGTTAAAAGGTGAGTACCAATGCTCTCGGTAACCTACATCTAACTGCGCGTACTTATTACCAAGGTAAAAAAGCTTTGTGTAGGTAATATTTCATCTTCGTTGGCTATGCCAGCAACACTTACACCAAAGTAACGCCCGAAGTTTGCGTAAGCGCCACCTTCAACAATTAAGTTGGTTTTAGTGGTTTGGCCGCGTTGGTTTGGCAGTGTTTTATCTTTTGTGCCAGCAGCAAGCGTTACTTTTGCAAATGTGCCCGCATCGCTTTGAATGTAAGGACTAAGTTGGTACGAAAGTGTTTGATATAGTTCTGGGTAAGTATGCCTTACTGTTTGCAGCACTCTATAAATATCGTGCGCTTTATAAGGCTTGCTCATAATATGTGTGTTTTTACTTACGGCTAAAAGTCGTTGTACTTGGTGCTCAAGTTCTGGGGCTTGATTTAAAGGTAAGTAAGGAGACAGGCCACCTTTAGCAATAGCACTTGCACTGATTGCCATCCCTATAAACAGTGATATTTTTTTGAGCATAATTATTCCGTTAGCAAAAATTTGTTTAAGTAAAAACGTTAACGCGAGGTTAGCAATAAACGCCTAAGTAAGGAAGAAAAAAGCGATATATTAGTAGTTATTAGTTGGTGTATATAAGTTGTAGGTGAGGTTTTATACCCCGCTTTGGTAAAGTTAAATTAGATGAGCGCGAAGTAAATGCGTACCTACAGGGGCGTATATTATAGGTGAGGTTTTACATCTCATTTCTAAAGGTCTTATAAACAAAAACCCCGATGGTACATAGTACCATCGGGGGTTTTTTTATCGTTTTAGTTAACCTAAACTTTAAATTCGTCTACCGACAAGCGAAGCTCTTCAGCAAGTTTTGCTACTTCTGAACTTGAAATATTAGTTTGGTTTGCGCCTTCGGCTGTTTGCTCTGCGATGGCTACAATCGACTCAAGGCGTTCGCTAATTTCTTGTGCTACTTGTTGTTGCTCAAGTGCGGCAGTCGAAATTTCTTCGCTTACGTCGTGTGCTTGCGAAACTGCAAATGTAATCGAATCAAGTGCGCTACTTGCTAGGTCGGTTTGTTCAACACACGATACAGCACGTTGCTTACCTTTGCTCATTGCCGTTACTGCAGCTTCAGCGCCTGTTTGTAGCGACTCAATCATTGATTGTATCTCTTGGGTGGACTCTTGAGTTTTACTCGCTAGAGAGCGCACTTCGTCAGCTACAACAGCAAAGCCTCGGCCGTATTCACCAGCTCGCGCAGCTTCAATTGCGGCATTTAGTGCAAGTAGGTTAGTTTGATCCGCTATTCCGCGTATTACATCTAATATGCTGCCAATTGATGCGCTATCTTGATGCAGTTTATTAATAACTTGTGAGGCGTCGTCTACTTCACGCGCTAGTTGTTCAATCGTTGCTTTATTGTTATTCGAAATACCTTTAACGCGTTCAGCTTCTTTATCAGCATTTTTAATTTCGCTAAGTGCCTGTTGAGCGCTGTTACTAACTGTTTGCGATGTACTGCTCATTTCGGTTGTTGCCGTTGCGGCTTGTTCAACTTGTGCTTGCTGGTTACGAATTGCTTGGCTTGATTCTGAGGTAATGGCTGATGTTTGCTCTGATGCTGCTGCAAGCTGAGTAGAGCGCGAAATAATACCTTTAATTAGGCTGCGTAGGCTGTCAATTAGCGTGTTACAGCTTTTAGATAGTTCGCCAAATTCGTCTTTAGCGCTGTCGTCTAATCGTTGTGTCATGTCGCCACTGGCAACAATATCTAAAATACGGTTAACTTCAGCAAGAGGCTTAGTAATGCGGCTAACAGTAATAATAGCAATCGCGATAGCTAATAGAGTGGCTATAATCATACCAACCCAGGTCCACAAATTAGCTGAATCTACGTCGCTACGTACACCTTGCTGTAATTTGAACGCAACGTCACTTGCTTGTTTAACAAGCTCATCAATTTGGTTAAGTGCCATTTGGGTTGCTTGTTCTGACTGGGCAAGCTCTGATTGCGTAAGCGTAATCGAATCAATTAAACGCTTTTTGTTTGCAGCTAAACCATTACTACCTTTTATATTACTGTCTAGGGTATCAACATATTCTTTTAAGCTTGTGTATAAATCGCTGTGCGTTTGCTCTATAGCGGGCTGAATTAACGCAACGGTACGTATTACTTCTTCTAAGTAATACGTTTGCTCGTTTTTAACGATGTCGAGTGTATTAAGCGTTTTAACAGTCAGCATGTCGGTGCTGTTACTAACTACCGACATAAAGTTGTTTTCTAAATTATTTGCAGCTTGATAAGCACGTGGATAGTTTTGCTCAAACCCATCTATATCAATAATATCAAGTACGACTGAATTGGCATCTTCAGCTGAAAGCTCAATGTTTTCGAGTTGTGCATTTAGAGATTTATTAAGCGCAAGTTGTTTGCTTTTGTCTTCTAATAAATTTTCAACAGTACTTAAAAAACTTAAATAGGTTTTTTCTACGTTTTGGCTGCTTTGATTTAGTGCCGTATCGTTTTTTACTACGTCTTGAAGTTCACGGTGCAGAGTGTTGAATAACTGTTTTTGCTCAAGGACCTGTGATTTTATTGGTGCGAGCTCACTTGCCGATGAGGTATAAAGGCTCGCTTGAGCGGCTTTACTCATTAAAATAAATTCGGCTTGTAGTTCAGAGCTTTTATTTAGTGCAGGAAGTGATAGTTGGTTCACTTTTTGAGTAGAGCGATCGATGTTTGCTATTTTTATTAAGGAGTTACCACCAATTATTAATAATAATAAGGTGATAAATATAAAACCACCCCAAATACGTTGGCTTACTGTCAGGTTCATAAGATTTCCACTCAAAAGTACTTCGATTAAGACTTATCGGCTTTAATTCAGATAAGTTAAGTAATTAAAATCAATTACTTTAACTAATTTTAACTATTAATTGATAAATCTAACAGATGTATTAGTTTTTTTCAGTTTATTTAGATGAAAGGAGGGATTTTTCTACAATTATTTTTTTAGTACTTAGCTCCATTAGGGTCATGGTGTTACCCCATACACAGCCTGTATCTAAGGCATGCACCCGTGGATTACCCGTTTTACCTTCAAGTGCTGCCCAGTGGCCAAAAATAATATTGTGTTTAGTTTTTGCAATATTAGGATGGTTAAACCAAGGAGTTAATGTTTGGCTATCGGTTACGGCGCCCTTTGCATTAAGCTCAAGTTTGTTGGCACTCGTTAAAAAACGCATACGGGTAAAATAGTTAACTATGTATCTAAATTTTTCAAAGTCATCAAGATTGCTTGACCACTCTGCAGGGTGAGGTTGATACATGTGTTCAAAAAATGCTTTAGCGTTATTTGATTGATAACAGCTTTGTGCAAATTGCGCGTGCTTTAGTGCATTTTCAATAGACCAATCGGGGTTTAATCCTGCATGAGATATAAAACAGTCATGTTTCATAAGCTCTAAGGCCAATGGTTGAGTTTGTAAAAAAGCGATGTAATGCGCTAACTTTGGGCTTTCAAATATCGGGTTTAGTTTATCTTTTGGGTTGGTAGGTTTATTAAGAAAGTAGCAGGCAACCATGTGAAGGTCGTGATTGCCTAAAGTGATGGTCATGCTATTTTGATGTTGGTAAATATAGTCTAAGCAGGCTAGGGAGTCTGGCCCGCGAGCAACTATGTCGCCAACTAAATATAGGTGATCTTTACTTGGGTTAAAATCAACCCGTTGTAAAAGGGTGTTAAATTCACTAAAACACCCTTGTAAATCACCTATCGCATAATCTGCCATCTAAGTGCTTAATGCAAAATGTTAGGGCAAGCCAAACGAAACACATTAATAGGCGCCTGAAACTCAGAGCCAAACTCGTTGCGTAACGTGTAATGGCCTTGCATAGTGCCTACAGGTGTATCTAAAATTGCACCGCTGGTGTATTTATAGCTTTCGCCTGGGCCAATATCTGGCATTTCGCCAACAACGCCTTCGCCTTCAACTTCTACTTGTTTGCCATTTGCATCGGTAATTAACCAATAGCGGCTCAGTAATTTTGCACTGCATAAACTATGGTTTTTAATTGTTACCGAGTAAGCAAATACGTATTTTTCAAGCTCAGGTTGAGATTGGCCTTCTACGTAAAATGTTTCTACAGATACCTTTACAGGCGATCCAATGTTACTGCTTGTTGTCATAAATCCAGTTAGCTATATCAATAAATTGTTGTAAAGATAAGCGCTCAGCACGCAGCGTTATATCAATGCCAATGCTAGTTAGTTCTTCTGCGGTAAGTAAGTTACCTAAACTATTTCGTAGCGTTTTACGGCGCTGGTTAAATGCTTCTAAACACACGGTGTTTAAAATTTTAACGCTTTTTGCTGTACGTTGCTCTGGCTTTTTAGGTATTAAACGAATAACAGCAGAGTCAACTTTTGGCGCTGGTTTAAAGCACTCAGGTGGTACTTCAACAACCGGCATTGCATTACAGTAGTATTGAGTCATTACGCTTAAGCGACCAAATGTTTTACTACCTGGGCCTGCTACCATGCGTTTTACTACTTCTTTTTGAAGCATAAAGTGCATGTGCTCAATATGATCTGAAAATTCAAAAAGGTGAAACAATAACGGTGTCGAAATATTGTAAGGTAAGTTACCAAACACTTTTAATTTTTTGTCATCGCGAACCAAGCTTGCAAAGTCAAACGTCATTGCATCGCCTTGGTTAACGGTTAATTTAGGACCCAAAAATGGGTGTTCAATTAATCGTTGTGCTAAGTCTTTATCTAATTCAACAACCGTTAAATGGCCGCTTAAGTCGGCTACTGGCTCAGTAATTGCGCCAAGGCCTGGGCCAATTTCTACTAAGTTGTCTTCTGGTTTAGGATCAATCGCAGAGACTATTTTATCGATGATAGATTCATCAAATAAAAAGTTTTGCCCAAAACGCTTACGGGCGCGGTGTCCTAAATGTACTTTATCGGTCATTGATTTTGTGCTTTTTCTTGGGCGAGCTTAATTGCTTCGCGGATCGCTAATTCAAAACTGCCAACGTCAGCTGTACCAGTCCCTGCTAAATCGAGAGCAGTACCGTGGTCAACTGAGGTGCGGATAAATGGTAAGCCAAGGGTAATATTTACCGATTTACCAAATCCTTTGTATTTTAGCACAGGTAATCCCTGATCGTGATACATAGCAAGTACTGCATCTGCTTCAGATAGGTATTTATGTTGAAATAAGGTATCGGCCGGTAGTGGGCCAATTAAATTCATCCCTTCGCTTCTAAGTATTTCAAGCGTTGGGGTGATTGTTTCTATTTCTTCACGGCCTAAATGGCCATCTTCACCTGCATGTGGGTTTAAGCCACACACTAAAATACGTGGTTTTTCTATCCCAAACTTAGTTTGTAAGTCGTGATTTAAAATACCCGCGACTTTAGTTAAGCGCTCAGGAGTAATGGCACGCGACACATACGCAAGTGGAATATGCGTGGTTACAAGTGCAACGCGTAAACCTTCAGTTGCAAGCATCATAACCACATCTGCAGTATTTGATTGCTGCGCAAAATACTCAGTGTGTCCGCTAAATGAAATGCCCGCTTTGTTAATAATGCCTTTGTGAACAGGGCCCGTAACAACCGCATCGAACGTGCCATCCATGTTTTTTTCGCTTGCTATACGCAAGGTATCTAACACGTATTGGCCGTTACCGTCGTTTAGTACGCCAAGCTCTACATCCGCACCTAAATCAACCTGATGAATATACAAACTGCCCGCAGGTGCTGCTATGGCGGGGGCATTATCATCAAATTCAATTAAATTTATTGTTAAGCCTAAATGCTTTGCACGCTCTTTTAATAGTTTGCCATCAGCAATCGCTATAAGTTGAGCGTCCCACGCTTGCTGAGCAAGCGTGAGTAGCAAATCTGGGCCAATACCGGCTGGTTCACCCGGTGTAATAGCAATTCTTAGAGTCATATTTATTGGTCTATAGGGAAAATTTCAACGTGAGCTTGCTCGCGCATTTCTTGCTGCCAGTTAAAACTTTCTTCCTTAAATTTACGGTTAAACAACATACCGTGAGCACGGTTACGTTTAGCTAGTTCAGTTTTATCAGCTACACGTTTGCCAAGTAACTGCACAATATGCCAACCAAACTGTGTTCTAAACGGTTCGCTTATTTCATTTTCTTTAAGAGAAAGTAATGTATCTTTAAACGCAGGTACGTAGGTAGTTGGATCTGTCCAATCGTACTCGCCACCTTTAAGTGCAGAGCCAGGATCTTCTGAGTACTCTTTAGCAAGTTCACCAAAGTCGGCTGTTCCTGCACGTAAGTCTTTTGCAAAGCCTGCAAGCATTGAGCGTGCTTTTTCTTCACTTAAAATAATTGAAGGTTTAATAAGTATATGGCGTGAACGTACTTCAGTTGTTTCTACAACTTGTAGACCACGAACGTCTTGTACTTTTATGATATGAAAACCAGCACCAGAGCGAAGTGGGCCAACAATAGCGCCTTTCTTTTGCCCTTTTACTGCTTCAGCAAAAAGCGATGGCATTTCGTTAATGCCCATGTAACCAAGTTGTCCACCTTCAAGTGCTTTAGAGCCGCTTGATGATGAAATAGCAATACGCTTAAACTCTTGGCCATCGTTTAATAGCTCAATAACCTTATCTGCACGTGTTTTTGCATCAGCAATTTCGTCAGCTGTCGCATCGTTAGGGATATCTATTAAAATATGACCAATGTCGTACTCTTCAGCACTTTGACCTTGGGTTTCCATAATTTTTAAAAGGTTATCAACTTCTTGTTCGCTAATATAAATACGACGATCAACGCTTGCACGTGTTACTTGCTGCGTTGTGATTTCTTTACGAATTTCTTCACGGTAAGCTTGAAAGCTTTCGCCCGAACCTTCAATAGTGCGGCGTAAGTCGGCGATTGTTCCGCCTTGCTCTTTTGCCATGTTAGCGAGAGTTTGATCGAGTTGGCTGTCTGAGATTTGTAACCCCATACGCTCAGCCATTTGCATCATAAGCGCTTGATTAACTAAACGCTCTACAGCTTGTACACGAAGTGTTTCATCTTTTGGTAATTGCTGGCCTTGTTCTTGTGCTTGCTTTTTAACACGATCAATTATGGTGTCTACTTCGCTTTTTAAAATTACGCCTTGGTTTACAACGCCAATAACTTTATCTATTTCTACTGGTGCAGCCATTACACTTTGACAAAGGCTGGCACTTAAAACTGCTGATGTTAATAATTTTTTTAAATTCATATTCTTTTTACTACTCTTGCTGATAGTACTCTAGTTACTAAGAAAATACGGTCTACGATAGCCAAAAATACCTTGTTGTAATAATTTTTGTGCATCATAACGGCTTTTACTGCCAAGTCCTTTTAATACAAAATTCAAACTAATACCTGAATCAAAAGTTGCTTGTTCTTGTCCTATTGACTGATTTAAATCAGTTTCAATTTGGCGATAGCCAGTAATTTGGATAGCCCAACAGCATGATTCATACTGTAATCCGCTCAATACTTCGATACTTCTGTTGTTTTCAAGATCTCGATGATAACTCGCAATAAATTGCCATTCGTCGCTAATAGGAATACTTGTAAATACACCTGCTTGCTCGATTGTATTTCCTGAGACATCATTTGCATAGCGATGGTTCAATTGTACTAGCTGATTATTATCACCTTTATAATCTAGCGTTACATTTGACTGTACCATTTGCTTGCCATCTGTATCATATTGAATACCTCCAGCGAGGTACCAACGGCGGTGCCAATGTAACATGGTTTGAGCTGCAAATAGTGCATTATAATTAGTGTCTGAGTTTAAGCCTTGCTCTGTTGGCTTGGCATCGTCACTTAAATAAAATATTTGGCCCGCACTAAAGTTAAACACTTCTTCTTGTTTTTTATCAAATAAGCGCGTTGTAGCACCTAAAGTAAACTGATTAGCAGCTGCTATACGGTCAACACCCGAAAAGCGCACGTCTCTAAATAAACCATAATAATCATCTTGCAGTTTGGTTGTATCAAACAAGCCAATATCTGACTGCTCTTTATTAGGTGTATATAAATACTGAATTTGCGGTTCTAGTGTTTGTATACCATCTTCAAAAAAGTAAGATGCGTCACGCTCAAAATTAAGCTGAGAGTACAAACGTACTTTTGGGATAGTACGCGATACAGTATCGCTGTATTGCGTGCCGGTTAAGTTTCCGCTTTGCTTATAATTAGTTTGTAATAAGCTTACTTCAGACAAAAATGACCACGCATGCGTAGCGTAGTTGTAGCGTGCTTTTGGCTCTACGTGTACACGAGTTGCGCTGTCTATGGCCACTTCTGATGAATCATTAGTAAAATGGCTAATCTCGCCCGACACACTAAAGTCAAAATTATCAAAACGCCAAGGCGCTGTTTGCGTAAAATTAACTTGTGGTATTGCAGTGTATGACTCTAAGTGATCGCCGAGTACTTCAAAGTTTTGCACTTTAATATCAGTGCGCCATGTATCACCTAAATGGGTCAGTGAACCAGTACGATACAATTGAGTATCGGTTTTACTTGCGTAGTTTGAAGTTAAGTCGGTGATGTAATTATCATCGCTCACATTGGTTACATCAACGTTTGCGCGCCAGTTTTCACCTAGGTAGCTTTGCTGTTGCCAATGAAACATGTAGCGTTCATTCAAATCAGGCTCAGAATCATCACTATCTAAGTATTCAATCCCTACTAAGCCTTCGTGTTGCTCTGTTAGGTATCTAAACTCTGTCTGTAATTGCAGCCCTTTGTTAGACATATAACGAGGCGTAATTGTGGCATCAAAATTAGGTGCAATATTTAAATAATAAGGCGTAATTGTTTCAAGGCCGTATTTGTCAGAACTTGAAATAGTCGGGGTAAGTAAGCCCGATTTACGGCGTTCATCTAGCGGGAATGTAAAATAAGGTAAATATAAAACCGGTGTATCTAAAATACGCAATACGGCGTTATATGTTTCGCCCCAGCCTTCTTCGCGTGAAAGGTTTATTTCGTCAGCTTCAATTTCCCATGCTGGGGTGTCACTTGGGCAAGCAGTAAAGCTTGCATTCATGAGTAATAGGCCAGACTGATTAACAGTGAGCTTTTCAGCGCCGCCTTTACCTTGTTGTTCGGTTAGGCTGTAGTCGGCGCCTAACAAACTGACTTCTGAATTATTTAAATCGGCATTTAATCCGGTGCTGTTAACTTTGCTTACGTAGTCTTGATAAGTGATTGGCCCCGTTGCATTTAATAAACCACGCTGTTTGTCTATCAACGCAGTTTGTGCGGACAAACTCATCTTAAGGGTGTTAATATCAACATTGCCGGTAAATTCAGCGCTTTGAGTGCCAAGTAGCTCAACATCATCAGCTTGAATATCAACTTCACCAAGGTTAAGGCCTTCAAGTGGTTGCCAAGCTCTGGTTTGCATTGAAATGCCACAAAGGTTGTGTGCCAGTTCAGTTTCGGCAAGCGATGGTGCGCTAACTACGCTTAGCATCAATATGCCCCAGGTTTTGCTCATTTATCGACCTTAATACTTTGTGTTTAATATAATATACACATAATAAAGGAAAATAATGGCAATTACAGTAATTGACCTATAAAAATAGATATCTAATAAAATGACACGCTTTGAGAATTTACAACAATTTATAAACACACACCTTAATGCCAAGTCGCATACTTTAAACGCGATCACGGGGGATGCTAGCTTTCGCCGTTATTATCGTTTAAATCACGATAATAAACATTTAATAGTGATGGACTCAGATCCAAAAAAAGTGAATAACGAACCTTACACTTCGCTAAACCAGGTGTTTGTTGAGCAAGGTTTTTTACTTCCCACTATTATTGCAAGCGATGAAAAACAGGGCTTTTTTATCCTCAGTGATTTAGGCAGTACGCACTTAGCTGACATGCTTGATGATGCAAATCGCACCGAGCATTACCAAGCATTAATTAGTTTAAGTGCTCAGTGGGCAAAAACGCCCACAGCTTCTGCTATGCAAGCGTATAACGAAGATTTTATAAAGCTAGAGCTTGATATATTTAGCCAGTGGTTAGTAAGCGACTTTATTAATGAGTCACTCAGTGCCGAACAAAAAATAATGTGGCAAACAAGTTCAGAGCTATTAATAAAGGCGATGCTTGAGCAACCAACGGTTACCGTTCATCGTGATTACCATAGCCGTAATATTATGAATAGTAACGGCCAGTGGGCAATTATAGATTATCAAGATGCTGTACGCGGGCCGCTTTGCTACGATTTAGTATCGCTGCTGCGCGATTGCTACTTTAAATTGCCAGAGCAAGAATTAACAAGTTTGCTTGATTTTGCTTATCAAGAGTTTACAGCTCAAAATTTAATGGCTAACACTTCATTCGATGAGTTTAAATATTGGTTTGATTTAACCGGATTACAGCGCCACTTAAAGGCTGCGGGTATATTTTGTCGATTGTATTTACGCGATGGTAAAACAGGTTATTTAGATAATATTTTACCGACGCTTGATTACATTATTGAAGTGGCAGCAATTTATCCAGAGCTTAAAGCATTGAGTGAGTGGACAAAAAATACCATAGTGCCAAAAGTGACTGAAAAGTTGGCAAAGGAGCGCTCATGAAAGCGATGATTTTAGCTGCAGGGCGCGGGCAAAGAATGATGCCGCTAACGCAAAATATGCCAAAGCCAATGTTAAAAGTGGCAGAAAAACCACTTATTGAGCACCATATAAATAACCTTAAAGCAGCCGGCATTACCGATATTGTAATAAACCTTGCGTGGCAGGGTGATAAAATAAAAGACTACTTTAAAGATGGCAGTCAATTGGGCGTAAATATACTTTATAGCCAAGAAGTTGAAGGTGGCCTTGAAACTGCCGGCGGTATTATTGAAGCGTTACCGTTGTTGGGCGACTCGTTCATTGTAATAAATGGCGATGTATACACCGACTATGATGTAAGTGCGCTAATGCAACTTCATTTGCAACCCG
Source organism: Pseudoalteromonas sp. TAE79 (assembly GCF_000498015.1). Lineage (NCBI taxonomy): Bacteria > Pseudomonadati > Pseudomonadota > Gammaproteobacteria > Alteromonadales > Pseudoalteromonadaceae > Pseudoalteromonas > Pseudoalteromonas sp. TAE79. The sequence goes on along the minus strand of NZ_AUTL01000277.1, from coordinate 97,303 downwards.
GTGAGGCGCACATAGTGCTTATAGAAAACCCGCCACACAATCCAGATGGCGACTTTGCGTTGAGCCATTTGTCGCCTGATAGTCAAAAATATACATTTTCGGGGATTGGCCGCTATCAGGCTGATTTTTTTAAAGGATTAACGCAAGGTATTCGCCCCCTAGGGCCTATTTTACGTGAAAAGCTAAATGAACATTTAGTCTCTACTGAGCTCTATATAGGGCAGTGGGATGATATTGGTACACCAGAGCGTTTAAACCAATTAAACACGCGCCTTGAGGCGTAACAACTCAATTTTTAAGAAGGCAGTATTATAGATGTGGGGAAAAATTCTCGGTTTTTGTTTTGGCTTTATGTTTGGCAAAATATTTGGTGCCATTTTAGGTTTATACCTAGGTCATTTATTTGATAAAAGCTTAAAAAATAACTTTGATAAAGCAGGTGGTTTTTCTAGCTTATTTAGTGGTGACGACGTAAATGAGCGCCAAGCTTTATTCTTTTCAAGCTGCTTTGCTGTTATGGGGCATATTGCGAAGTCGAATGGTCGTGTTAGCGAAGTACATATAAAAGCGGCTAACTTGTTTATGGATGAAATGGGCTTAAAAGGTGAAGAACGCCGCGAAGCACAACATGCATTTCAGTCAGGTAAAGAGAGCGACTTTTCACTTAAAGAAACAGTACACGATTTTAAAGAACGCTTTGCTAAACGAAACGATCTAATACAGTTGTTTTTAGAAATACAAATTCAAATGGCATTTTCTGATGGGGTATTAGCCGAACAAGAAAAGCAGCTATTAGCAGAAGTAAGTAAACAGTTAGGTATTTCTAAAACACGTTTTGCATTTGTATTAAAGCGCTACCAAGCAGAGTTTAACTTTAGAAAGCAACAGCAGCAATTTAATCAGCAGCAACAAAACCAAGGTCAAAGTAGTAGTTACCGTGAAGGTTCTGGGCACCATGTACCGCCAAATAATAACATGAACCGTGCGCAAGCATTGGCGTTATTAGGTTTAAATAGCGATGCAACGCAGCGTGATATAAAAGTAGCGTATCGTAAACTTATGTCGCAACACCACCCTGATAAGTTAGTGTCGCAAGGCCTACCAAAACACATGATGGAACTGGCTGTTAAAAAGAGCCAAGATATTCAAGCTGCTTATGAGTATTTAAAAAAATCGGCGTAAAAACCCGTCTATTTCTTTTGTTAGGCGTGCGTGTTGACCGGGTTGATCGCGCAGGCCAAACAATTGGCGTTGGCGGTAATCAAATTTTGCATTTCGCTCAACCCAGCGCTGACGACTTTTAAGGCTCATTAAAATGTCTGTGCTGTCATTTGCGTAGTAAATATCAAGCAAGGCGGGTGTAACAAGTGACGCTGTTTGGCTCAAACTTTCGTTACGCTTAGTATTAGGTAAGTAACTGCTCAAACTTATAAACGCATCTAGTCTCTCATCTGGAAAATCTGCATAGTACTCCAACAACACACCCGCACTAGTACCTTGTGCAATAACCACTATATTACTCGAATCTTCCATAGCGGTTTGATACAGCGCATTAAACCGAGAAATGAGATTTATTTTATAGTTATCAAGTATGTCGTCAGTTACTTTTTCAATTGCATTAACGTAATGAGGTTCTTCTTTTATTTTTACAGGCTGTGATTGTGAGTTTGCTGCTGTGTCGGGTGATGCAGGCTCATCGGCTTTACTAGGCGCTGTTTCTGCTTCATTAGGCGTTGCTTCGGCCATTTTACTTGCTTGCCAATCAATGTCGGGTACTGTCATTGCGTAGGTGCTGTAGCCTAAATTATTAAGCTCTTTGCGCAAGTAACTCATACCTGAATTATTGGTAGGTGAAGAGTGCCAATCGGGTATAAGTATTACGATACCTCTAAAATTACTACTCATATATTCGCTATAAAGGCTTAAAAATTCCGTTTCACCCGCTAATATTGGCTTTATTTCATCACTTGGCAGTAGTCGCTCAATGTCGCTATTTTTAATACTTGATAAACTAGGTGGGGCAATATGTTCAGCCGCGTAGGCGGGGTTAGCTAAAAGTAGCGCACAGCTGAGCTGTATATAAAAAGCTGCTTTTAAAAACCGTGAAAATAGCATAACGCACCTAACTAATGACAATTAGTTAGGTATCGGCAAGGTTATCTAAAAGTTTAATAATTTACGAAGTATTTGCGCCGGTTAAAATTCTGGCTCAGCTTCAAAAGTAAGTACTTGCTCAGTTTTAGGGTGCTTTAACTTCAGCATTTGAGCATGTAATTGTAAGCGAGGAGCGGCAGCAAGTGCCTCTTTGTGGGCGTAAAGTCTATCACCTAAAATAGGGTGACCCAAGCTTAACATATGCACACGTAACTGATGCGAGCGACCAGTGATGGGGGTTAGTTCTACACGGGTTGCATTTTCTTCACGCTCAAGTATTTTAAAATGCGTAAGCGAAGGTTTACCTCTGTCGTGATCAACCATTTGTTTAGGGCGATTAAGCCAGTCACAAATAAGGGGTAAATCTACTGATCCTGTTTCAGCTTCAAGGTGTCCGTATATACGTGCTATGTAACGTTTCGCTGTTTCGCGCTCTTGAAACTGCATACTTAAATGTCTGTGCGCTGCTTTATTCATGGCAAGGCACAGTATGCCAGAAGTCGCCATATCTAAGCGGTGCACTATTCTTGCTGTTGGAAAAACACGATTAACACGATTAATTAAGCTGTCGGCATGTTTAGGATCTTTACCTGGGACAGTTAATAACTCACTTGGTTTATTAACTATCAGTAAGTCGTCATCCTGAAATAGTATCGTTAAATACGGATTCATAGGGGGATTGTAGTTAACTAACACGGCCGACCTTAGTAATTTTGAAGGGCGCTATTTTAGTAGAGCAAGCCAACAGGCTCAAGTAAAAGTTTGGCTATATTGTTTTAACTAATAGTCCAATCCTTAGCTCCTTTAAAGCGCTTTTATAACTTAATTTCTTCGGGTGTTAATAATCGATATTCACCACTGGCCAAGTTTTCATCTAGGGTAATTCCCGCAATCTGCTCGCGATGTAACTCAACCACTTTGTTATCTACCGCGTAAAGCATACGCTTAACTTGATGATACTTACCTTCACTTATTGATAAACGCAGTCCGTAATTAGCAAGTCGTTCGGCAATAGCTGGGCGGGTTAATTCTTTTTCGTTATGCAGCATGACACCTGTACGTAATTGCTCAAGTGCTTCATCGGTAATAGGCTCTTGAGTTTCGACTAGGTAGGTTTTAAATTTATTGCTTTTAGGCGACGTAATTTTATGTGACCAATCGCCATCATTAGTAATAATAACTAACCCGGTGGTATCTATATCAAGACGACCTGCCACGTGAAAATCGCTCATATTTGGCTCATCAAGTAAGTCAAAAACGGTTTTATGAAGCTCATCGCTGTTAGCGCATACATAGCCAACAGGTTTATTTAGCATGTAATAGCGCTTACCTAAAAATACCAAAGGCGTACCTTGGTGCAGAACTTCATCTTGCTGGGCTAGCTGAAAATTATGTGATGTGATTACTTCGCCATTCACGCTTACTTCTTTTCGCTTAATACTAGCGCGAGCTTGCGTGCGCGGTATTTCAGCTAAGTGGCTAATAAATTTATCTAAGCGGCAAGGGAATTTCATTTTGGTTCACATTTTTAGTCGGCTACAATGGGCGCGATTATAGCCGATAGTGAAATACCATGACAGTGCACAGCACACAAATTTTAAGCCTTTACCAAGGAAAAATAGACACGGGAGAACTGTGTTTTGATGCAGCGCAGCAAAATGCGGTGGAAGCTTTAAATACGCTAAGCGAGCAACTTCAAGCTCACACATCATGGTGGCAAAAAGCGCCCTTAATAAAAGGCATTTATTTATATGGACCTGTAGGGCGTGGTAAATCCATGTTAATGGATTTATTTTATAAAAACCTATCTATTGAGCAAAAGCAGCGACTGCATTTTCATCATTTTATAGCACAAGTGCATACCCAACTTTCGCAGCTACAAGGTCAAAAAAATCCACTTATTCTAATTGCAAAACAGTGGGCTAAAAATATTCGAATACTGTGTTTTGACGAGTTTTTTGTGAGCGACATTGGCGATGCCATGATTATGGCCAGATTGTTCAATGCGTTGTTTGAACAAGGTGTTGTGCTGGTGGCCACATCGAACGCAAAGCCAGAGCAGCTTTACTACAACGGCCTGCAACGGGCGCGATTTTTACCTACTATCGATTTAATTAATAACCATTGCCATATAATTAACGTGGCAGGGGAGGACGATCACCGCTTTAGATATGGTAAAAACAGTCGTCACTATTTTATTAATTTATCAAATCACGATTTTGAAAGTAAGTTTTTAGCTTCGTATCCGGTTGTAACATGTAGCAATACAATTACTGTGCATGGGCGTGACTTACCCTATTTATTAAGAGCCAATAATGCCTTGATGATTGATTTTATGGCGCTATGCTCAGGCCCTCGTAGTGCTAACGACTATATGTTTTTAGCAACGCAATTTGATGTGTTATATGTATCGAACGTGCCGCAAATGGGTGTTAAAGCAACGGGTAAAGTTATTGTTCACGGTATAGAAGATAGTTACCAACGCGAAAAACAAACGCTTGATGAGCACACTTTTGACGACGAAGCACGGCGCTTCATTGCCTTAGTCGATGAGTTTTACGATTGCCATAAATTGCTGGTGATAAATGCGCAAACCGACATTGAACATTTGTATAAAGGTAAAAAGTTGAGCTTTGAATATGCGCGCACGCAATCACGTATAGTCGAAATGCAAAATTGGTAACGCTTTAATATATATTGTAAACAAGCTTGCTCACGCGAAAAGCGAAGCGCCCTCTAAACCTCTTTGTGAATAAATCACTTAAGATCTTATTGCACAAAGAGAAGTAAAAGAGGAGTAAATGAGAAGACATAAAACAATAGTAATTTGTATTAGTTCAGACAAGATCTGACACAGGGGGAAAGCGCAGCGCCCTCTAAACCTCTTTGTGAATAAATTACTTAAAACCTTATTGCACAAAGAGGGGTAAATGAGAAAACATCAAAGCATAGAAATTACGAGCTTTGCTCGTCACAGCCAGCAAGCTGTGCTTATACAAGTAAATTTAACCACGGTGTTAAACTTACCCTTCTTGGCGCACTATATTCTCAAGGGCGCGAATATTAGTAATTAAGTCCTGGCGTTGTGGGTTGGCTTGTAATGCTTTTCTAAGATGCTTTAGCGCACTCGGGTAGTCTTTAGAATCAATCGCTATTTGCGATAATCCAAGCCACGCCGATAGTTGGTAATCAGGTAGAGCTTGTGCACGAACATACATAAGTTTAGCTTGGGTAAGTTGGCCTTTACTACGATATATACTCGCTAAACTAAGTAGGGCATCACCTAAATTCGGATTTATTTTAAGTGCATTATTTAAGCTTTTAAGAGCACGTTTAGTATTACCTTGTTGCATAGAAATTTGTGCGCTGTATACAGAAAACTGCGCTTGTTCATCACGGGGTAGCTGCTTAGTTAATCTTTTTGCGCTGCCTATTAGCTCTTTAGCTAAATCCCATTTTTGTTGAGATACAAGCCAGCCTAAAGTTTGCATCGTGGTATTAATAACCTCAACTTGCTGCTGTTTAGTGGCGTGTTTTAAACCTTGCTTTAATAAACTCACTGCGCGTTCAGTGCTGCCTTCAGTTAAATGCAGCTGGGCTGCTAAAAGCTGATTACTGGCATCTTTAGGGTTGAGTTTTAGGGCTACTTCAATAGCAGCTAGCGCTTGCTTTTTTTGATCAAGTTGTAACGCTATTTGCGCACGTTGCAGCCAAAGTTCAGCTTTATCAGGGCTTTTATTAAGTAATTCTTTTAGTAATGCACTTGCCTGACTTAAATCACCCGATTCAATTAACGCAAACAATAGACCTTGTTGATATTGGCTTGTTTCTGGCGCTAGCATAAGCGCCTGGCGGTACGCCGCTACTGCGCTCCAAGGTTGGCTATGCTGCACGTGTATATAAGCAAGTTGCGCATAACTTTGTGCGTCAGCTTGGCCTAGTTCAATACTGTGAACTAGGTGTGTTTGTGCTTTGTCATACTTTGCTTGTTGCATATATAAAAGGCTCAAACCTTGGTGTGCTTTTACTAAATCAGGTGAAGCTTTTAAACACGCTAGGTAAGCTAGTTCAGCGTTATTAAAGTCTTTTGTTGAAAGCAGTACTTGTGCACGTAATAAGTTTAAAGCAGTGCTATCTTGGCTTATATCTCGGCCTTTAAATAGCGCCGCAACTTCACTGTAATTACCGGCTTGTAATAGTGGTTGTACTTGGCGAGCAAAACCGCGCTCGGTCGGCTCAATAAGAACCTCTGTAGGGCCTAGTAATTTATTATTTATAGCCAACTGCCATGTTGGATCGCTAGGTGATAAGGTTACTTTTAGTGGCGCACTTTTCAATGGCGTACTAGCAGCGCTTGCATGCACGCTACTTACACCTAATAAAGGGAGTGAGCACATTAAAGTAGTGATAACTGCGCGAGTTAATGGTTTTAGCGTTTTAAATATATTCATATTTTTCATTTTAATAGGCTTAAGGTTTAAATTCGATTGGCCAAATAAAGCGAGCGCGTACGGTTTCACCTTCTTTTTTAGGTGCACTAAAGCGGCTTTGTTTAATAATTTTGTCGATAGCTGGTTTAAGTTCAGGGTATGGGTTTTGTACTACCTCAATTAAACTTAACTTGCCACTTTCATCAATAAATACATCGAGTTTTACAGTAAATACATCAACACCTCGGCGGGTTAAGCTTTTTGGTAAAACGGCCTTGACAGGAGTAAGTAAAGTGGGGAGACCATCGAGTTGATTTAAGCTAAATGCATCCCAATTTACACTCATTGATTGCCATTGTGGCGCGCTTACTTTTACGTTGGGTGTATCGGGTTTTACAATACTTAAATCACTCTTTATCTTAATTTTTACGGCTTGAATTGACGCGCCTGCACCTTCTACCGCTAAGCTTTGCATTGGCTCACTTGTTTGCTGTTGTGATATTGATGGAGGAGGGGGAGGTGGCAGTGCCACCATGGCAATCTCACGAACAACCACTTTGTCTTGCATATGATGTTCTGCAAGTTGCCCAAGCCATAAAAGCAGTAATGCAGCACTAAGTACAATGAGGCTAAGGCCAAATGCAAACAGCGGATGGCGATTATTCTTTGTTTTTTGAAGCGGGTTAATCGTCTGCATATTATTGTTTCGTAGCTAAGTTAACTTGCGCTGCGCCTGCCAGCTTTGCTTCGTCAATTACTTGAACAAGTAACTCAGTAGGTACTGTTTTATCAGCTTGAATAACCACAGGGCGTTGTTGCTGTTTTAACATTTGCTCGACACTACTACGTACGATATGTCGGATAAGTTATCGTTTGGTTTAGGTGCGCAGTATGTAGGTGAGCGTTACAACGGCACTACGTCAACACGCTCTCGTGCGCCAGGTTATACTATTTTTGACCTGATGGTTGCGTATGACATATCAAAAGATTTGAGCCTGCAGCTTAATGGTGAAAACCTAGGTGATAAAGATTACGTTGATCAGTTAGGTGGTGGACACTTTGTACCAGGTGATGGTCGTAAGTTTAGTTTAACAGCGAGCTACTCTTTTTAATTTTAAAACAAATTAAAAAATAAAAGTAAGCATAAGGGCAGGCCTATTACCTGCCCTTAATTATTTGATGAAAATGTGAGAGGGCGCACATGATAGTTAAAATTCCAGAGCTATTAACGAAAGAAGAAGTGGCGTATTGCCATGAGGTTTTGCTTAAAGCGCAGTGGGCCGATGGCAGTATTACCGCAGGTCATCAATCAACCAAAGCAAAAAATAACTTACAGCTACCTGAAAATAGTCCTGAATGCCAAGAGCTTGGCGATATTATTATGGCAGCACTTGCGCGTAGTAATTTGTTTATGTCCGCTGCGCTTCCTGCAAAAATTTTTCCTCCGTTATTTAATTGCTATCAAGGCGGGCAATCGTTTGGTGTGCATGTAGATAATGCAATTAGACAAGTGCCGGGTACGCCAGTAAAAATTCGTACAGATGTATCAATGACGTTATTTATTAATGACCCTGAAGACTATGAGGGTGAGCTTGTTATTGAAGACACTTATGGCTCACATAGCGTAAAGCTCCCAGCAGGCAGTATGGTGTTGTACCCTTCAACGAGTTTACATCGTGTAATGCCTGTAACGAGTGGGCGCAGATTAGCCTCATTTTTTTGGCTGCAAAGCATGGTAAACAGCGACGAAAAACGTGGTTTGTTATTTGATTTAGATATGTCGATTCAAAGTTTGCGCAGCAAAGTAGAAGATAGCCCAGAGATTATTCAATTAACAGGTGTGTACCATAACTTACTAAGACAGTGGGCACAGACATAACGAATATACTCGTTATTAAATACTGGATATAAGTATTTAAATATAAGTATTTAAATATAAGTAATTAAAAGCTGCGCTTTTCGCGTGAGCAAGCTCAACGCCTACAGTCAAAACTTAACGCTGTGGTTAAATTACCTGTAGATACCATCTCTCATTTTAAGCTTCAAGGTCGTATTTAACTTTCTTGGAGCTTAAACGCTTCTTGGTTTTTTATTACACCAAAACATATATGAATGAGCTTTCGCATATTTGCACACACAGCTTGCATCGGTGTTTTACCATTATTTATTAACGTTAACTTATGTCGTTTTATTGTTTTATTCCATTGCCCTGCAACAATGGCCGCCATATAAAGTTTACATCGAATTCTGGCTGGCCCAAGTTTACTGATTGATGTTCGCCCTTTTAATTTACCCGATTCATTATGCCGTGGAATTAATCCACAATAAGCCGCCGCTTCTTTGGCTTTATTAAATTTTTTAGCCGCAAATAAATACGTCAGCTCTCTCGATAATACGGGCCCTATGCCAGGGATAGACTCAAGTAGTTTCCTGTTTCTTTTTAAATCAGGTTCATTATCTATGTGGTTATCAATGTCAGATTTAAGCTGTTTAATTTCGTCATCTAAAAACGCGATAGTTACTTTTATCGATTGGCAAACACGCGCGGAAACGTTGCTGAATTCACTTGCTTCTAATCGGTTAGCTTCTCGTTGTCGGTTACTCTCAAGCGCATCTAAACGACGGATAAGGGCTTTAAGCTCTCTAACTTCTAATGCATCAGGTTGCCAATAACTAACGACTGCGTGCTTAGCACAGCCGTAATGAGCAAGCATCGTTGCATCAGATTTGTCTGTTTTATGAATTATGTTTAAAGCGTCTGCATACTTTTTAGCTTTACCGGGATTCGCTAAAATAATATTAAAGCCTTGCTCGTGTAAAAAATACATCAGTGCTTCATGATAAACACCCGTTGGTTCGAGGGTGATAACGAGCTCATTAGCAGCGCTTTTAGTTGTATTTAAAAGCCATTTTTCTATTGCTAAAAAGTCTTGATGCTTGTTTTTAAAGACTTTTGTTTTAATTTTGTTTGTAAGCTGGTCTCTCAACCACGATAAATCAATCTTCTCTTTACTAATATCAATGCCGATAAACATCATCTCTACTTACTCCCCTTGTACATACAGCATCTACTTAAAAAAAGTGTGCTTGGATACCATTCAGTTTCTGAGAATAGAAAGTCAGGGCCTTATCTACGGAGCAGTATTAAATACAAGACGCACAGGCAAGCTCACTGACTTCGATGTGATAAATGATAGCTAATCATTTATCAATGAGAGATACAAGACGCGCAGCTTGCTGGCGTAACGAGCGAAGCTCGTAATTTCTATATTTGCTCACTTGCCGTTTTTGCTTAACCTTTATAACCGTTAGGGTTATTTGACTGCCAGCGCCAGGTATCTTGCATCATTTCATCAATACCGCGCACTGCTTCCCAGCCAAGTTCATTAAGTGCTTTTTCTGGCGCTGCATAACACGCTGCAATATCACCAGGGCGGCGAGGTGAAACCTGATAGGGTACAGCCTGATCGCTTGCTTTAATAAATGCATTAACCATTTGTAGTACAGAGTAACCATTACCAGTACCTAGGTTATAAACTAATGCACCCGTACTGCTGGCAATTTTATCAAGCGCTTTTAAATGGCCAATCGCTAAATCTACAACATGTATATAGTCGCGCACACCAGTGCCATCAACTGTGTCGTAGTCATCTCCAAATACAGCGAGTTGCTTTAATTTACCTACCGCTACTTGTGCGATAAACGGTAAAAGATTGTTTGGAATACCATTAGGATCTTCACCAATTAAGCCCGACTCATGTGCACCCACTGGGTTAAAGTAACGCAAAATAGCAAACGCAAAGCGCTCATCTGATTTAGCGATATCTTGTAGCATCATCTCAACCATCAGCTTAGATGTGCCGTAAGGGTTAGTAGTACCGCCTACAGGGAAATCTTCTTTAATTGGTAAGCTAGCAGGGTCGCCGTATACCGTAGCTGACGAGCTAAATACTAATTTAAATACACCTGCGTCGCGCATTGCATCAACAAGCGTAAGCGTACCTTGTACATTGTTTTGATAGTACTCAATGGGCTTTGCAACCGACTCGCCTACTGATTTTAAGCCCGCAAAATGTATAACACTATCAACCGTGTGTTTTGCAAATACTGAATCTAAAAAGAATTTATCGAGAATATCGCCTTGGTAAAAAGTGGCCTCTTTGCCTGTAATATTCTTTACGCGCGCAAGTGATTCTTGTGATGAGTTACTTAAATTATCAATAACAACAACATCGTTACCTTGCTGTAAAAGTTCTAAAACAGTGTGCGAGCCAATATAGCCAGCGCCACCGGTTACTAAAATAGTCATGAAAGCTCCGTGGGTACCTTTTATCAATTGAGTTAATTTCACCATAAATAGAGGTGATTTACATGCTTTATCTGTAATTTATATGATTTTAATCGTATTTTTTTGATATCAGCACATAAAATATTTTTGATTACATTTTGTGCAAAACAAGTAACACTTGATTCGTAAGATTAAGTTATAGTTAATAAACAAGTGCTAAAATAGCTCTAGTAATAGCTATTTTAGGTTTACTCCAATCCACACTTTTGTGATTGGTTACCTCTTTGGAGAAAGATATGAATTTAGTTAAAAAAATAGCAACAACAATGTGTATCGCATTACCTGCGCTTGCCCATGCTGGTGAGTCTGTTGTTAAATGGAATGACTTTAATGATTATCGTGATGTGCGAGCGTCTAACCAAGCTAAGGGCTCGTATCACAAAAGTATTGCGGCAAGTTTTGAAAAACATATGTCTAAATTAGCTGAGCAACTACCAAAAGATTATAAGTTAAACGTAGAGTTTACTGATTTAGATTTAGCGGGAGATGTGCGTTATGGTGGTATGGAGGAAATTCGTGTAGTAAAACCAATATACTTTCCACGCATTAAGCTTAATTATTCGTTAACCGATAACGACGGTACCGTGCTTAGTAAAGATACTGATGTGGAGCTCAAAGATATGGGCTTTATGGATAAAATTAAAATGGGCCGCGACGAATCACTATATTACGAAAAACGCTTATTAACAGAATGGTTTGGTGAGCAAATATTACCAAGTTTAGATTAACTTAAAATAAAAATGCCGCTAAATAGCGGCATTTTTATTTTTAAGCTTTACTTAAAAGTAGCTAACAGCGTGAGTATTTGTTGTAACTTAATAACGGTTGTTTTAAGTTTTTCTTCATCAAAACCATCGTTAGATAAGCTTTCAACGTCAGCGGCTACGTCGAGTACGTAAGGCTTAAAACGTTTAGCTTCAAAGCTAAAACCAGCATCTTGTGCAAATAAGGCTTTAAATTTGCCATGGCCTTGCTGTTGTAGTTCATCGAGTTTTTTGTCGGCATCAAGCGCCTGACGATAAACAATTTTTAAATTAGTATTGAGTTGTTCAATAATTGAATCCATGGTTTTCCTAAAGCTTTGTACTGCATGGCCGACATAATACTTGGATTACATTTAAAAGTCAGGTTTGTTATATGAATATATCAGGCACAAGTTTACCCGCTGTTTCTGGCTCAGGCCAAGGCAGTGAGCTTTATAGCGCTGCTTTATCTAAAAAGCAGCAACTAGCAGATGGCGCAGCAGCACTTGCACTTATTGAAGGTGCTGCACAATCGTCAAGTGCACAAACACCGGCTAAGTCGGTAACTGCATCATTGGGTAACAACGTAAATATATATGTTTAAATTAGCTTAAGATCGATAGGTGTTTTGCTTTTTTGACCACCTATTTCTCTCACTAATTTAGGCACTAAAAATCCAGGCAGGGCTTTTAATAGCTCTGCCATTATTTTTATAGCGTCTTCTTCGTTAATATCAAAGTGGCTGGCCCCTTCAACTTTATCGAGCAAATACAAATAATACGGTAATACGTCTGCGTCAAATAACGCTTCGCTTAAATTTATTTGCGCATTGAGCGTATCGTTCACATCTTTTAAAATTACAGCTTGGTTTAAAAGCGTTACGTTTGCTTGTTTAAGCTTTTGCATAGCTGCTTTAAAGTCAGCGTCTATTTCGTTGGCGTGGTTTATGTGATTAATAAAAATAATTTTTAATGGCGATTTTGCTAATCGCTCACATAGCTCATCGGTTACCCGCGTGGGTATAACTACTGGTAAACGACTATGAATTCGCATTCGTTTAATTTGTGGTAATTGCTCAAGCTCATCTAAAAACCAACTTATTGCATCGTCTTTGGCCATGAGCGGATCGCCACCACTTAAAATCACTTCGTTTATATTGGCATCAGATTTTATGTAGCTTAGTGTTTCAAGCAGGCTTTTTTTATTAAGCTGGTTTTCTTGATACGGAAAATGCCTTCTAAAGCAGTAACGACAATTTACAGCACAGCCGGTTTTAAACATCACCAAAACACGCGATTTGTACTTATGTAAAAGGCCTGGTTGGTCGTTATCTTGCTCAAGTAGGGGATCTTTATTAAAACCCGATTTAGTCAAAAATTCTTGATGGCGTGGCATAACTTGTAGCAAAAGAGGATCGTTTGGATCGCCTTTGCGTATTTTTTTTATAAAAGGGATAGGCACACGTACTGGAAATAAACTACGGGCTTTTAGGTCGTTTTCATGGACTTGGCTCGATAAACCGACCATTTCAAGCAAGGTTTTTGGGCAGGTAACTACATTTGCTAATTCTTTTTGCCAGTTTTTATGCAAATTTGCTTCATTTCTTTGTATCATTGGCATGTAGATTACTCGAAAAAATATAAATAGAGGAAACGATGGCGAATTATAGCACCAACGAGTTCAAGGGCGGCCTAAAAATTATGATGGACGGCGAGCCTTGCAGTATCTTAGAAAATGAAATGGTAAAACCTGGTAAAGGCCAGGCGTTTAACCGTGTTCGTATCCGTAAACTTATCTCTGGTAAGGTGCTTGAAAAAACCTTTAAATCGGGTGAATCAGTTGAAGGTGCTGATGTAATGGATACTGATTTAGCGTATCTATACACAGACGGCGAATTTTGGCATTTCATGAACAACGAAACATTTGAGCAAATTGCTGCTGACGAAAAAGCACTAGGCGATGCAGTAAAATGGTTAGTTGAAAATGATTTATGCACAATTACATTATGGAACGGCAGCCCTATTGCTGTTACACCACCTAACTTTGTTGAGCTTGAGATCACTGAAACAGATCCTGGCCTTAAAGGCGATACAGCGGGTACTGGTGGTAAACCAGCAACGCTTAGCACAGGTGCTGTAGTACGAGTTCCATTATTCGTACAAATTGGCGAAGTAATTAAAGTAGACACTCGTAACGGTGAATACGTAAGCCGTGTTAAGTAAGCTTTAACATTGTTTATAAAATCCCAGCTTACGCTGGGATTTTTTTTGGAGAAAATATGTCAGCAGATCTTTGGGCCCCAAGCGCAAGCATTGAAACACTAAAGCAACGCGCAGCGATATTACGTAGCATTCGTGAATTTTTTTATACACGTGATGTTTTAGAAGTAGAAACGCCAAGCTTAAGTGCTGCCAGTGTAACCGATGTGCACTTAGCTAGTTTTAATACCACATTTGTAGGTCCAGGGCATGCTGGTGGGCTTCCTTTATTTTTACAAACTTCTCCAGAGTTTGCCATGAAACGTTTGTTAGCAGGAGGCTCAGGCGCTATTTTTCAGCTTTGTAAAGCATTTAGAAATGAAGAAGCGGGTAGTCATCACAATCCTGAATTTACTATGCTGGAATGGTATCGCCCAGGCTTTGATGAATTTGCACTTATGGATGAAATGGATGAGCTTATGCAGCTTGTTTTAGGTGTCGAGCCTGCAACTAGACTTACCTATCAGCAAGCGTTTGAACAAGCACTCGGACTTGACCCGCTAACCGCAAATATAGAGCAATTAAGGCAGCTTGCTTGTGAGCAGGGGTTTGCTGATATAGCCCAAAATGAAACGCATAAAGATACCTTACTGCAATTATTATTTTGTATGAAAGTAGAGCCAACAATAGGGCAGGCTAAGCCATGTTTTGTGTATCATTTTCCAGCTTCTCAAGCGGCACTTGCTCAAATTTGTGAACACGATGAGCGAGTAGCAGGGCGCTTTGAGCTTTATTACAAAAATATGGAATTGGCTAACGGCTTCAACGAATTGACAAATGCTAGTGAGCAAGCTAAACGTTTTAATGAAGATAACACATACCGCGCTGAAAACGGTTTAAAGCAAGTACCAATGGATACACGTTTAATTAAAGCGCTGGAGCATGGATTACCACAGTGCGCAGGGGTTGCTTTGGGGATTGATAGGTTGGTAATGCTCGCAACAAACAAAGAGAAAATTAAAGACGTAATTGCGTTTGATGTGCAAAGAGCGTAATGCTTAGCCTGTAGGCGTGCAGCTTGCTGGCGCGTTAAAGCGAAGCTTTAAGGTCTTTTTATTTGGTTAGTTTAAAGCAATCATAAGCTTCGCTTCTCACGTGAGCAAGCTCTACGTCTACAACACAGCCATAAAATTGAACTCGGTGTTTTAAATACCCTGTAGGCGTGCAGCTTGCTGACGCGTTAAAGCGAAGCTTTAAAAAGTTGTTCGATTATATGTCGTTTATGCTTAACTTAAAGTAATTAGAAGCTTCGCTTCTCACGTGAGCAAGCTCTACGTCTACAACAAATTTTTACTTCTTATATAAAAACACCGCGTTTAATTTAAACGCGGTGTTTTTTATTGCTTACTGAAAGCTTTTAGTTGAAAGCCAATTATTATGCCTTACAGATTAAGCGTAAACGTAACACCTGCTACACGAGGCTCACCGAGTTGTGTATAGGTATGCGTTTGGTAACCATCTTGCGGATCGTTACCAAACTCAAAGCCACGTGTAGGGAGCGTTTCATCAAACACGTTACGAGCCCATGCGCGAACTGCCCACATGTCTGCTTCGTAGCCAAAGCTTAAATTAACTAAGTTGCTGCTTGGTGCTTGTGAGTTGTGGCTATCAGAGAAGTAGTAATCGTCTTTACCTTCAATACCCACCATGCCGTAAAATGCGTTAGTAAAGTTGTAACGTGCAGTAAACGCATACTGGTATTTAGGTGACTGTGCTTGCTCACGACCGTCTTGATTTAAGCCTGATTGTGTTACAAAGTCGTCTATTTCAGTATTTAAGTAACCAGCACTACCCGTTAAAAATAGATTATCAGTTAGTTGGTAACTACCCTCAATTTCTAGTCCGTAGTTGCTACCAGAACTTGCGTTATCAACATAACCGGTAAATTGCTGACCTTCTACTTGCCATGCTTTTAACTGAATATCGTCGCGGTGCATGTAAAATGCAGCTAAGCGAAGTGTAAATTTGTCATCAAGCGATGAGCCTTTAACACCAAATTCGCCGCTCCATAAATATTCAGGGTCAAAACTGGTGTGTTGCTGGAAAAAATCAGCGCTTAGGTTCAAGCCTTCATCTTTCGCTTTAGCTAGTGCTTCTGAGTTAATACCGCCAGCTTTGTAGCCACGCGTGATACTGGTGTAGATCATCGTACGGTCAATTACCTGATACTCTAGCGCTATTTTACCGCCAACCATTACGTCGTCAGTATCTTGTATAAAGCCATTGCTATCGGTGTAGTCGCCTTGGTATTGCTCAACACGTAAACCTGTAATTAATGTTGTTTTAGGACCAATTGGAGTAGCTACTTGACCATATACTGCAACGTTACTCGTTTCGTAAGTTGAAGAAAATGGGCTTGCTAGCCATGTGTATTGGCGCTCTAAGTCAACGTCACGGTTTTGGTAATAAATACCCGCAACCCAGTTACCTGTTTTAGAGTTAAACTGTAAATCTACAGACTGATCGTCGCGATCGCGGCTGTAAAGATCGGTTGAGCTGTATCCATCAGGGTGTAAGCCTGCAGCACATAACTTTGGCTCACTTGTATCGTTACATACCCAGTCTTCGTCAAAGCTGTAAAGTAATTCGGTATCGATAGCCGAGAGGTTTAGATTTACATCAAAAGCGTCAAAACCCGTGTAAGTATTATTAACACCGATTGCGTAGCTTTCTTGATTATCTTGCCCTGGCTCATCGGCAACACTATTGCGGCTGTTATCAAGCGTAAATGCATCGTAACCGTTGTTTATATCAATATAGTGAAGGTTTAACTCAGTATTTAAATGCTTTGTAAGCTGACTGTTTATTTTAAAGCGGGCTACTTGTTCGTCTTGATTTTGTGTTTCGTCATTTAAATACAAGTTATCTACGTAACCGTCTGACTTTCTGCGAAAGTAGCTAACGCGTGCGCTAGTGTCATCTGTTAAGCCTGTGCTTGCTGCAATGCCTGCTTCACGTGTGTTGTATGTGCCAGCACCTACTTGTAATTTTAAACTTGGATCGCTCGTGGCTTTAGCTGAACCCATTTGGATCATACCCGCCATGCCGTCTGCGCCAAAGCGTGTACCTTGTGGGCCACGATAAATTTCTACTTGGTCTATATCAAATAATAATGAGCTGCCACCAAGACCAGAATAGTTAATGCCATCAATTACTAAGCCTACAGATGGATTAATAGGGTCTACAAATTGTGAGCGAAGTCCCACGCCACGAATTTGGATGTAACGACCACGCGACGCACCAGATGCAAAATTTACATTGGCGGCACTGCCTAACATTTCGTCTAAGTAACTTGCACCACGTTGATTAATTTCATCTTCGCTGAATAAGCTCGCACTCGCGCTTAAAGTTTGAATGCTTTCGCGCTGAAAATCGCCGGTTACAACAATTCTTTCTAGGTCGCTATCATCAGCGTTAGCTGCAATTGGTGCACCAAGCAGCGGTAAAAGTGCGGCAGTAATTAAAGACAAACGTAAGTTCATTGGGTTACTTAACTCCATTTTAGGGACTCGTATGGTAGCAATTATTTAAACACATGTGCTATAAACGCGGCAATTATACGTTAAATAATCAGGATTACTAATATGACCTTTAAAGTTGACTTCAAAGTACGTGATTACGAATGTGACTTACAAGGTATCGTAAATAACAGTGTTTATTTTAATTATTTAGAGCATGCTCGCCATGAATTTTTGTACGCACACGGTATTGATTTTGCTCAATTAGCGAAAGATAAAATTAACCTAGTCGTGATGCGCAGCGAAATGGACTATAAACATTCACTATTACCTGGGGATGAATTTTATGTGGCTGTAGAGCCGCAGCGTATTAGTCGTTTAAAATTTGCGTTTAAGCAAACGGTTATACGTAAAAGCGATGAAAAAGTAATGCTCAATGCACTGGTTATAGGAACGTCCGTTAATGAAAAAGGTAGGCCGTTTTTACCAGAGCAAATAGATAACGTATTCAAAACTACAACTTAGTGCTTAATTGTATAACTTTTAAACTATCATAGAACAAAAATTTACATTTAAAACATGCATTTTTAACGGATAAAGGGCATAAATATTGTTACAATTATATTAATTAGACAATTAGTTAGTAGTAGCATGAAATTAGCAGCAATACCGATGCTTATAGTCGGTTTATGTGTTGGTTGCGCATCAACAGGGACGGTTACCAGTGAGCAGCTTAAATACACCCAATGGCAATTATCACGTGTTGATGGTTTAGCAATTCCACCTTCGTTTAATGCATCAATGAGCTTTATTGAGGCACTGCAAGTAAACGGTTTTGCTGGCTGTAACAAATTTTTTGGTGAGGGCTCGCTTGAAGAAAGTAACCTTACCGTAAGTAAATTAGGAATGACGCGCAAGTCGTGCGGCGAAGACCTTGATGAGTTTGAGCAGCAGTTATTACAAGCCTTAAAGCAAGGTGCCGAGCTTAAAATGCAAGACCAGCAATTAGTCATGCAAGGCGAGCAAACATTTGTGTTTATCCCTAAATAATTTTAAGTTTTTGAAAAACAGCCCCTTGCGGGCAGTTTTTAACTGACGTACACTCAGTGCAGATTTGTTGGGTAATACCTTCAAATCAATGAACAGAATTTATATATCAATACTTGTCGGAGTGCCAAAGCTAAGTAATTAGTTTGTGGCTGAGATCGCGAAAGCGGGATCCGTGAACCTGATCAGGTTAATACCTGCGTAGGGAACAAGCTGCCTAAATCAGGACGCTTGTGCGTCTTTTTTTATGCGCACAATAAAGTGATTTTGTTTTTTTAGGCTGCAAAGTAGCATGTACGCTACTTTACGATCTTTCTCTATTCCTCGGAATATCTGACAAGACAACCCTTAAGCAATGAGGCAAGTCATGTCAAATACTACAAATAAAGCGTCACGCCGAGAAACTCGTGCTGCCGCGTCTGAATATATTTATAACTTAACGGGTCAACCGTTCCCAAATTCTCATAAAGTATACGTTGAAGGTACTCAACCAGGCGTGCGCGTTGGTATGCGTGAAATCACGTTAAGTGATACGTTTATTGGCGGCACAGATGAAAACCCTGTTTATGAGTCAAACGATCCGCTTCGTGTTTACGATACGTCGGGCCCGTATACCGATCCTAATTTTGAACTAGACGTGCGTAAAGGCTTACCAAAATTTCGTGAACAGTGGATTGAAAGCCGTAGTGACACTGAGGTTTTAGAATCAGTGACGTCGCAGTTTTCGCAGCAACGCATGGCGGATGAAGGGCTGGATCATATTCGCTTTGATCACCTTCCAAAAATTCGCCGTGGTATCGCGGGTAAAAACGTAACGCAAATGCACTACGCACGCCAAGGAATTATTACTCCTGAAATGGAATACGTAGCCGTTCGCGAAAATATGGGACGTGCAGAAATTCGTAAAGAATTACTAGCCGCTCAGCATAAAGGCGAGTCGTTTGGTGCGAGTATTCCTGAATTTATTACCCCAGAGTTTGTACGCGACGAAATAGCCCGTGGTCGCGCTATTTTACCAAATAATATAAACCACCCAGAAACCGAACCTATGATTGTAGGGCGTAACTTTTTAGTTAAAGTTAACGCCAACATTGGTAACTCATCGGTTAGCTCATCTATTGAAGAAGAAGTAGAAAAAATGGTGTGGTCTACCCGCTGGGGTGCAGACACCGTGATGGACTTATCAACGGGACGCTACATTCACGAAACGCGCGAATGGGTTGTACGTAACTCGCCTGTCCCTATTGGCACAGTACCGATTTATCAAGCGCTTGAAAAAGTAAACGGTGTGGCTGAGGATTTAACGTGGGAAATTTTCCGCGATACGCTTATAGAGCAAGCCGAGCAGGGCGTTGATTACTTTACTATTCACGCCGGTGTATTACTTCGTTATGTACCAATGACGGCTAAACGCGTGACCGGCATTGTGTCGCGCGGTGGCTCAATTATGGCTAAGTGGTGTTTGGCGCATCATAAAGAAAATTTTTTATACACGCACTTTGAAGACATTTGCGAAATTTTAAAACAATACGATGTGTGTTTTTCACTTGGTGATGGACTTCGCCCTGGTTCGATTGCTGATGCTAACGATGAAGCGCAGTTTAGTGAGCTACGCACATTAGGTGAACTGACTAAAATTGCGTGGAAGCACGATGTACAGGTATTTATTGAAGGCCCAGGTCATGTGCCAATGCACATGATTAAAGCCAATATGGATGAGCAATTAAAGCATTGCGACGAAGCGCCATTTTATACATTAGGTCCGTTAACCACCGATATTGCACCAGGGTACGACCATATTACCTCGGGTATTGGGGCGGCTCAAATAGCATGGTACGGCTGTGCAATGCTTTGTTATGTAACACCTAAAGAGCATTTAGGTCTGCCAAATAAAGAAGATGTTAAAGAAGGCTTAATTACCTACAAAATTGCAGCGCATGCCGCTGATTTAGCAAAAGGTCACCCTGGCGCGCAAGAGCGCGATAACGCCTTATCAAAAGCGCGCTTTGAGTTTAGATGGCATGATCAATTTAATATTGGTTTAGATCCAGAGCGTGCTCGCGAATATCACGATGAAACCTTGCCGCAAGAATCAGGCAAAGTGGCTCACTTTTGCTCTATGTGTGGTCCTAAATTTTGCTCTATGAAAATTAGCCAAGAAGTGCGTGATTACGCTAAAGATTTAGAAACACGAGGTATTGATCCAAATGATGCTGGCGAGGCTATTGAAATTAAAATGGTTGATGTAGAAGCCGAAATGAAAGCTAAGTCAGCTGAGTTTAAGCAAACAGGCTCAGAGATTTACCATAAAGCGGTATAAAGTAATTATCGCTAGAAGTTAGATATAAATGATAGATGAGATTTTATGCCTCGCTTTTTAATTGATTTTAGAGGCGCGAAGTAAATTCTCATCTACTTATATTACTAATAACTGCTTTGGAGGTTTTCGTGTCTTATAACATTGCGGTGGTTGGGTTTGGTTTAGCGGGCAGGTTAGCTGCCCTTACGCTGAGCAAACAGCACCATGTAACTGTTTTTGAAGCAGATGACGAGCATACTCAAAATAGCGCAGGTAAAGTGGCAGCAGCAATGCTTGCCCCGCTTGCAGAGTCGGTATTGTGCGAGGCTGATTTAGCTTTAATGGGCCTTGATTCAATGAAGCGCTGGCCGGGTATTATTGCTGAACTTGAAAGTGAGGTTTTTTTTCAGCAGCAAGGCACTTTGGTCATTGCGCACCAACAGGACAAAGGCGATTTACAAAGCTTTGCACAGCGTATAAAACCGCTAGCTGATCACACTGCCGAGCATATAAATGCTCAACAAATTACAAAGCTTGAACCTGAACTTGCAGGGCGCTTTAATCAAGGTTTATTTTTACCCTGCGAGGGGCAAATAGATAACCAAGCATTTTATAAAGCCAGCTTTGCACAGCTCAACAAACGCAAAGTAAAGTTTGTATTTAATCAGCGCGTAACCATTAGCGACAACAAAATAAATAATCGACCATTCGATTACATTATTGATTGCCGTGGGCTTGGTGCTAAAAATACTCAAGTTGATAAACCGCTTAGAGGTGTGCGCGGCGAAGTAGCAAGGTTATACGCACCAGAGGTAAGTTTAATCAGGCCCGTGCGTTTAATGCATCCGCGTTATCCAATTTATATAGCGCCTAAACCCAATAATGAATATGTAATTGGTGCGACCGAAATCGAATCGCAAGACAGCGGCGCGGCAACAGTGCGCTCAACCCTTGAATTACTTTCAGCCGCTTATACCGTACATAGCGGGTTTGCCGAAGCACGACTACTTAATATTCAAGCTGGATTACGCCCCGCATTTAGCGATAACCGCCCAGAAGTATCACAAGTTGGTAATGTAATTAGCATTAACGGCTTATATCGACATGGTTATATGTTGGCGCCGGCATTAGTGGCGCAAGCAGTTTCACGAATAGAGTGAGAATAAAATGAACATTACAATTAATGGCGAGCTACTTAATGTTAATAGCAAAGCGCTCGTTGAGGTACTTCAAAGTTTTGGTGCAGCCGCGCCTTTTGCTGTTGCTGTTAATAGCGAATTTATTCCACAAAGTCAGCACAGTAACTATGTACTTAATGAAGGCGACAGTGTTGAGTTGCTATCGCCCATTCAAGGCGGATAAAGCTCATGCAAACTAAAGGCTGTTTAACTATTTATGGAGAGCAAATAAAGAGTCGTTTATTGATAGGCTCTGCGCTTTATCCGTCGCCCGATATTATGACCCAATCGATAGTTGCCTCTGGGGCTGAAATAGTAACTGTGTCGCTAAGACGCCAACAAAGTGCAGCAGCGGGTGATGACTTTTGGCAGTTAATAAAAAATACAGGTTTAAAAATACTGCCTAATACCGCAGGGTGCCACAGTGTTAAAGAAGCGATAACGCTTGCAAAAATGTGCCGAGAGGTATTTGCCACCGATTGGATAAAGCTAGAGCTGATTGGCGATGATTACAATTTACAACCAGATCCTTTTGCGCTACTTGAAGCGACAAAAATATTGATTAATGATGGCTTTAAGGTACTGCCTTATTGCACCGATGACTTAGTACTTTGCCAGCGTTTAAATGAGCTAGGGTGTGAGGTTCTTATGCCGTGGGGAGCACCAATAGGTACAGGCAAAGGCTTGTTAAATAGCTATAATTTAAAAACTATTCGAGAGCGCTTACCCGATACCACATTAATAGTCGATGCAGGTTTAGGTTTGCCATCGCATGCCTGCCAAGCACTCGAAATGGGGTATGATGCGGTATTATTAAATTCAGCCATTGCAGGGGCGGGTTGCCCAATTACTATGAGCCGCGCATTTAAAGCCGCAGTTGAAGCGGGGCGCTTTGCATACAAAGCAAAAGCGATGCCGGAAAAAGACGTAGCAGCCCCATCAACCCCTACAATGGGGATGCCATTTTGGCATCAGCAGTGAAGGAAAAAATATGAATAACGTAGTATGGACAATTGCCGGCTCTGACTCTGGCGGCGGTGCAGGCATTCAAGCTGATATAAAAGCAATGCAAAGTTTTGGTGTGCATGGCTGCACGGCAATTACAGCGCTTACTGCGCAAAATAGTTTAGGTGTGGAGGCTATTAATGCAGTGTCTACGGATATTATTGAATCGCAGTTACTAGCGCTTGAAAAAGACATGAAAGCCAAAGTGATAAAAATTGGTATGTTAGCTAACGTGCAGCAAATTCAGTTAATCAGTGAACATATAAGTCATTATAAAGCTAAGTGGCCAGTGCCTCCCATTATTGTATATGACCCTGTTGCGATTGCCTCAAGCGGTGACTTACTAACAGAAGAAGATACGGTAAGCGCAATTAAAGAATGTTTACTGCCGCTGGTGGATGTAATAACCCCAAACACCCACGAAACACAGTTATTAACCGGTGTGTATTTAATTGGCCCTGCGGCAATAAAAGAAGCGGCTAATAAGCTATTAAGCTGGGGTGCAAAAGCCGTTGTTATTAAAGGCGGGCATTGGGATTACCCAAGTGGTTATTGCATTGATTATTGTGTAAATAATTTTACGCAAAATGGTGAAGAGTATTGGCTTGGTAATCAAAAAATACAAACACCGCATAACCACGGCACCGGATGTAGCATGGCTTCGGTAATAGCTGCGTGTTTAGCTAAAGACTACCCATTAAAAGACGCCTTTATTTTAGCTAAAGCATATATAAACCAAGGGCTAAAACAGTCTGTACGCTACGGCGAGGGAATTGGACCGGTTGCTCAGACTTCATTTCCCACTAATTTAGCAGATTACCCACAAGTGATTGAGCCAGGTAGCTGGCTTGGTGATGAACTCGATTTTGATGTGCCGCTTGATTTTAATATGGCTGCTGATTTTGCAACGTGCGAAAGTAAGTCGCTTGGCTTATATGCAGTTGTAGATAGTACCGATTGGTTAGAAAAGTGCCTACAACAAGGCATTAAAACAGCGCAGTTACGTGTTAAAAATAAAACGCAAGACGAGCTTGATGGGCTCATTAAGCAAGCTGTTGAGCTGGGCAAGCAATACAACGCACAGGTATTTATAAACGACTACTGGCAGTTAGCTATTAAACATGGTGCGTATGGTGTGCATTTAGGGCAAGAGGATTTAGAGATTGCTAATTTGGCAGCAATTAAAGACGCTGGGTTAAGGCTTGGGCTTTCGACTCATGGTTTTTATGAAATGCTGCGTGCGCATAATTATCGCCCTAGTTACATGGCATTTGGTGCTATTTACCCAACCACAACAAAAGACATGACAGGTCAAATACAAGGTCTTGAAAAGCTCATTAAGTTTGTACCACTTATGCAAAGTTACCCAACAGTAGCAATAGGTGGTATAGATTTAAGCCGTGCTGAGCAGGTAACTAAAACCGGCGTAGGCAGTGTTGCCGTAGTGCGTGCGATTACCGAGGCTGATAATTACGTAGAGGCTATAAGCGCTCTGCAAGTGGCCATAAGCAGTGCACATTAATACTAACAAGGCTAATCTTAATATGGTCAGTAAAAGTGAATGAGCTAAGCGATAAAGAAACCCTACGATACAGCCGCCATTTATTGCTTGAAGAAGTAGGGCTTGAAGGGCAATTAACGCTTAAAACTTCAACGGTTGCGGTTGTTGGGGCAGGCGGGTTAGGTAGCCCAGCACTTTTGTATTTAGCTGCGGCGGGTATTGGAACGCTTATTTTAATTGACGATGACGAGGTTGAGCTTTCAAATTTACAGCGCCAAGTGCTTTATAAAATAAATCACTTAGGGCAAAACAAGGTCGCCGCCGCAGGTAAAGTATTAGCGAGTCTTAATAATCAAATAGAAATAGTAACGCATTGTAAAAAATTAGATGAGAGTAATGCAGCCTACATGCTAAAAGGGGCTGACATAGTACTTGATTGCTCTGATAACTTTAGCACTCGCTATTGTGTTAATCGTTATTGTATTGCTAATAAAACACCGTTAATTTCTGGTGCTGCACTCGCAACTAAAGGGCAGTTAATGGGCTTTGACTTTAGGCAAAGTAATAGCCCGTGTTATGGCTGTGTTTTTCCACAAAGCGAAGCTACACCCGTTATAAATTGCAGTAACGCAGGGGTTATCAGCCCGCTACTTGGTGTAATAGGCTCTATGCAGGCGCAACTTACGCTCAATTTATTGCTGGGGCATGCAGAGGGGGGTGTGTTTATAACCTTTAATGCGCTTACTTTAAAACAACAGCACTTTAAAGTGATTAAAGATTTAGAGTGTAAAGAGTGTGGTAAATAGGTTTTTGAGGGGCTTGTGCCTGTTATTACATGTGGCGTTAAGAAACCAAAAGCTGACGCTTTTAACGTGAGCAAGCTCTAGGTCTACAAAATTAAAAAACCGCGTTTAAATAAACGCGGTTTTTTGATTTCTAATTAACGATTGACTTTAGTCGTTAATTTTTGCAAACGCAGTACCTAAGCGAGTAACCACTTCAGGTAATTGATCGTCCAGTATTTCCGCTTTATCAGCACCCCATGCAAGTACCACAGTAGAGCCTAATTTAAAGCGGCCCATTTCTTCACCCTTTTTAAGCGTGATGGCATTATCGCCAGTGGTTGGGTATTTCCAACTAAATACATCGCTACCTGCTGGTGGCGTGACAGTACCGGCCCAAATAGTTTCTATGCTGGCTACAATTGTTGCGCCAACAAGTACCATTGCAAGCGGACCAATTTCAGTTTCAAAAATTGCTACCACACGTTCGTTACGTGCAAACAAGTTAGGCACGTTTTGCGCTGTAAGTGGATTTACTGAAAATAAGTCTCCTGGCACGTAAACCATTTTGCTTAGGGTGCCATCAATTGGCATATGAATACGGTGGTAATCTTTAGGCGCTAAATAAATAGTGGCAAACTTACCGCCTAAAAATGGTGTTGTGTCATCTTGTGAGCCGCCTAGTAGCGCTTGTAAGCTGTAATCGTGACCTTTAGCTTGTATTAGCTGTCCGTCAACAATATCGCCTAGCTGGCTGATTGCGCCATCCACTGGCTGAGTGATGATATTGCTATCTTCTACCATTGGGCGCATGCCGTCTTTTAAAGGACGAGTAAAAAATTCATTAAAGCTTTTATAATGAGCCGGATCTGGGTATTGCGCTTCGCTCATGTCTACTTTGTATTGCTTAATAAATAGTTTAATTAAAGTAGTTGTTAAAGCGCCCGCTTTTGCAGCAGCTAATTTACCTACTACGCGTGAAATAAAATGTTTTGGCATTGCGTACTGCATTGCGATTTTAAATTTGTCTAAACTCACAGTATTTATCCTAAATTATACGCGAGGCGCACGGGCGCCTGCACGGCCATCGGCCATTGTTTCTAAAATTCGGTGGTAGCTGTCAAAGCGCAATTGAGAAATTCTGCCATCGGCTACAGCTTCTTTAACTATGCAACCCGGATCGTTTAAATGTTTACAGTCTCTAAAGCGGCACCCGCCTATAAATTCTCTAAACTCTTTAAAACACCACGTTACACGCTCAACATCTAAATGCCATAATCCAAATTCACGAATTCCTGGCGAGTCGATTAGGTTACCGCCACTTGGTAAATGGTGTAGTCGCGAAACTGTTGTTGTGTGCTGGCCTAAGCCGCTGTTTTCAGATACTTCTTTAGTTAATATTTCAGCGTTAGGCAATACAGTATTAACGAGGGTTGATTTCCCCACACCACTTTGGCCAACAAAAATATTATTTTTATCAACAAGTACTTCTTTTAATTTATCAATACCATCGCCTGATATATTACTAACAAGGAGTACTTGGTAATCAAGTTTACGATAGATATCGAGAACTTTTTGTATTTCGCTAAGGCCTGCTTCGTCAATTAAATCGGTTTTATTGAGCACTAAAATTGGCTCAATACCCATATCTTCACAGGCTATTAAATAACGGTCGATAATACTAGGGGTAAACTCGGGTAATACAGC
This sequence comes from Pseudoalteromonas sp. TAE79, assembly GCF_000498015.1. Taxonomy (NCBI): domain Bacteria; kingdom Pseudomonadati; phylum Pseudomonadota; class Gammaproteobacteria; order Alteromonadales; family Pseudoalteromonadaceae; genus Pseudoalteromonas; species Pseudoalteromonas sp. TAE79. The sequence continues at coordinate 70,393 of NZ_AUTL01000277.1, read as the reverse complement.
TGATACCATTAATATTTGGTCAATGTTTGCTGCAATAACTTTTACACCGTCGTAAAAGTCAGGGCGGGTAAGTTGCGAACGACGCTCTTGCGTGGCTTCAATTACACCGGCTAAATCGCCTTCACTTACTTTGGCACGGCGAAACAATACTTCATCACCACATACTAAATTAGACACGGTACGGCGTATATTACAGCGAAGTACATCGCCATTTTCAGTTTCTACATCGGCGTGCTGGCCAAAACGACTGATCACAATTGCGCTCTCGACCTGACCTAAGTTATCGGTTTGCCATTCTTGCGCCCCTTTTTTAGCCGGTCTTGAGTCTGCGCTATTAATGCGCTTTTGGTGATTGGCCTTGATCTGACGCGATTGGCCTTTACTTAATTTTTTTTGTTTTGCCACTGGAGGCCTATAACCTTAATTAAATGTCGCTTTTCCTAAAAAAAGCTTTAGCTCGACGGTTGATGCTAATATGATATATCGAAATGCGTTGGATCTAAAGGAAAGCACCGCTTAGGTAATTATGACTATTAATAAATCAAATTTAATTTGGCTCGATCTTGAAATGACAGGGCTCGAACCAGAGACCGATAAAATACTCGAAATTGCGACGGTTGTCACTGACGCAGACTTGAATATATTAGCCGAAGGGCCAACTATCGCTATTCATCAAAGTGATGAATTACTAAATGGTATGGACGAGTGGTGTACTACTCAGCATGGAAAGTCAGGTTTAACAGCGCGCTGTAAAGCAAGTACTTTCGATGAAGAGTATGCCGTTGCACAAACTTTAGATTTTTTAAAGCAGTGGGTGCCTGCGGGTGTATCACCAATGTGTGGTAATTCAATTGGGCAAGATCGCCGCTTTATGAATAAATATATGCGCGAGCTTGAAGATTTTTTCCATTACCGAAATCTTGACGTAAGTACTATTAAAGAATTAGCACGTCGCTGGAAACCAGAAGTTCTTGCAAAAGTGAACAAAAAAGGCTCGCATCTTGCTCTGGATGATATTAAAGATTCGATTATGGAATTAAAAGTCTATAGAGAAATTTTCTTTAATTTGTAAAAAACACTTGCAAACACATCGGATTATTGTAGAATCCTGCCCCGCTCAAGACGATAACCCACGCGGGGTTAGTGTGTTTGAGTGATTGAATTACCATCAATCAATGCGGTACTAGCTCAGTTGGTAGAGCGCGACCTTGCCAAGGTCGAGGTCACGAGTTCGAGCCTCGTGTACCGCTCCAATTTCTAACCAAAAGAAATTGTAGTGTTGAATGAAAATATAATGCGGTACTAGTTCAGTTGCTAGAATGTTGAACGCGACCTGTCGCGCTTAAGCGTAAAATAACTGAAGAAGTAAAAATGCGGTACTAGCTCAGTTGGTAGAGCGCGACCTTGCCAAGGTCGAGGTCACGAGTTCGAGCCTCGTGTACCGCTCCAATCATTTTATATCCTTTCAAAATTATCTGTATTAAAAAATCATAATTTAAAATATCTCTCATCTACTTTATTCTATGTGTAATATTCAGCATTGAAGTTTTGATTATTAGAAATTATTACTTCGCGCGCCTAAGATTTACGTCTATAGAGTGGCGTATTTTGAATCTATGAGGGTATGACTGAAGAAAAACAGAGGTTAACATTTTAAACCGAGAAGCTTGTGTTAAAACAGCTCCCCTTGAATAGTCGCTATAATTCGCCTTGAGCCACCAGAGTCACGATGCTCCCCCAAGTAAACTCCTTGCCATGTACCTAACGCTAAATAACCATTTGAAATAGGAATACTTAACTCACAGCCTAACGTACTGGTTTTAATATGTGCGGGCATGTCGTCATCACCTTCATAATCGTGACGATAATAAGGTTGACGTTCAGGAATTAATTTATTGAAATGACTCTCCATATCCATACGAACAGTGGGGTCTGCATTCTCGTTTATGGTAAGACTTGCTGAGGTATGCTGAATAAATAAATGTAACAAGCCTATTTTGTAATTTGCCAGTTCAGGAAGTTGAGACAATATTTCGTCATCAATTATATGAAAACCTCGCGGGCGAGGTTTTAATGTAATTTGCTTTTGCTGCCAACTCATAGTTTATCGAAGCTAACTTCAATGTTTGCATTACCAGCGTCACAGCTAAATGGCATGATAATCTTTTTACCTTGGCTTTTATGAGTAATTGTATGACCCTTACCCGACACCACAATAGGCGTTGCCATATCAAAGTCGAAGCCTTTTTCGCCTAGTAAGTTTTTAGCACCGCCGGTTACCATGTTGGTTATCTCGCCAACCATGTCAGTTACTTCTTCATCTATAGTATCTGGCCTTTCGCCAAGCATACGTTCCATAATGGTTAATGCTAGCCCTTCATCAAACGTAATTGAAAATGATCCGCGAGTTTGCGGGCCAACCATACCAATCAAACCTGATACATCACCACAGGCAATCTCATCAGTTTTAATGCGAGGTTTACCCGGTTTTAATTGAGTTTGAGCCATAGTGCTCAAAACATTAATTAAAGATGATAAAAACGGATTGATGAACTCTACATTCATAGTGGGTACTCTTAAATTGGGGCTAATAAATGGCTATATAGTATGAGTATAGCCACTAAGGATAATTTTGGGGGATTATGATGCTCTACAAGACTCACATTTGCCATGTGCTTCGATTGTTTGTCCAGAAACAACGAAGCCACCTTCAGCGGCTAAATTATTTAACTCATGAGAGATAACGGTTGAGTGCAACTCTTTAACAAATCCACAGGTATCGCAAATTAATAACTGTACAGGATGAATATGATCAAAATGATGGCACAGCATAAATGCATTTGTGCTTTCAATTTTATGAATAAAACCTAGTTCAGCTAAAAAGTCTAATGCACGATAAATAGTTGCAGGTTTAGCACCTGTTTCAGTTACTTTTAATTGCTCAAGCAAATCGTATGCACCAACACCACCTTGTGCACTGGCTAATAGACGAAATACTTTCTCGCGGATAGGCGTAAAACGCGCACCACGGTTGTCACAAACTTGTTTTGCTTTACTTACGAGTGATTCTATATTCATCATTACTCTTATCCTTATGCTACCGTGGTATACTAACATACTGTGTTGTAGTTGCAGCGTTTTTATTAAGCGCTTTTTACCTAGGAAACCCAGTAATGCACGAACTATTGGCTATATTTATTTTCTTTTTTGCGGTTATTGACCCCATTGGCACTGTCCCTGTATTTATTGCAGTCACACGTGGTGATGATGAGAAATTTAAACGTAAAGTTATATTTAAAGCGGTAGGTGTATCTGCATTAGTGCTCTTATTTTTTGTTCTCGCAGGTGAGCAATTACTTAACGCAATTGAAATCCCACTTTCGGCTTTTCAAATAGCCGGCGGAATCATATTACTTATTTTTGCGCTTTCAATGATATTTGGTGAAAGTAAACCTGAAGCCGAAATTAAAAGTGTACGCGACAGCACTGAAACAGCTATTTTTCCGTTAGCGATTCCATCTATTGCAAGCCCGGGCGCTATGTTAGGCGCCGTATTAATGACTCGCAACGAAGAATATACATGGGTTGAGCAGTTACTGACGTCTTCAATGATGCTTGCTGTATTAGCGGTTGTACTGGTTTTGTTATTGCTTGCAACGCATGTACATAAATTAATTGGTGACAGTGGTGCAAGTATAATAAGTAGAATTATGGGGCTTATTTTAAGTTCGGTTGCGGTTACCAATATTTTAAATGGCATAGCCCATTATTTTGGCTTGCAGGTGTTCTCTTAACATTGATGCCCGTTAGGCTTTTGTGTAAAATGCAGCGCCTTTTAAGCTGTGCTTAATAACTTTAATACCCTGAGGTTTGCTTTGAATAAATGTACTTTGGATAGACGCTTTTCTGTGGCACCAATGCTTGATTGGACTGATCGCCATTGTCGTACTTTTCATCGCAAAATGACTAAACATACTGTGCTTTATACTGAAATGATAACCACAGGAGCTATCTTATTTGGTCGAGGCGACTACTTACATTTTAATAAACACGAAGGCCCAGTGGCGTTGCAGCTTGGTGGCTCTGATCCTAAAGCGCTTGCGCAATGTGCAAAATTAGCCGGTGAGCGTGGTTATGACGAAATAAATTTAAATGTAGGTTGCCCGTCAGACAGAGTTCAAAATGGTCGATTTGGCGCATGTTTAATGGCTGAACCTCAATTAGTTGCGGACTGTGTTGCAGCAATGAAAAACGAAGTAAACATTCCTGTTACCGTTAAAACGCGCATTGGCATTGATGAGCAAGATTCGTATGAGTTTTTATGTGCGCTAATTGAAGCGTCCCATAAAGTAGGGTGTGATGACTTTATTATTCATGCTCGTAAAGCATGGCTGAATGGTTTAAGCCCAAAAGAAAATCGTGAAGTTCCACCGCTTGATTACCCACGTGTTTATCAACTTAAAAAAGATTATCCGCAACTCGATTTAAGCTTAAATGGCGGTGTTAAAACAATTGAGCAAAGTTTAGATCATTTACAACATATCGATGGTGTAATGATTGGGCGTGAAGCATACAGTAACCCATTTATGCTCAATGACGTTGATGAGAAAATTTATGGTGATGCTGCAAACACACAATCACGCCACGACGTAGTGCGCTCAATGTACAGTTACATTGAAGAAGAAATGCGTTTGGGTGCTAATTTTTGGCATATTGCACGTCATATGCTCGGTATTTTTCAGGGGCAGCCTGGTGCGCGAGGCTTTAGACGCCACATTTCTGAAAGTGGTCATGGGAAGCAAGCTGATTTATCGGTAATGGATAAAGCATTAAGCTTTGTACCAGAATAAAGCTAAGCTTTAAAAATTCTAAATTTAAGCCACTTTCGAGTGGCTTTTTTGATCCTAAAAATTAGTCAAAATCATAATTTATTGGCCAATTACACTCTATGCTGTTCAGCTTGAAGTCACTAAAATTCAGATGGTTTGTTTATCACTTTGATTTTAAACGTTTTACTTCTTTTTTGATGGACTTGGCACAACTCTTGGAATCTTCTTGTTGAAATTAATTAAAAATCAACAGGAGAATACCATGGCAATATTTAACCGCGTAAATGACGTTATTCAATCAAACATTGTGGCTATGCTTGATAAAGCAGAAGACCCTGAAAAACTTTTAAACCTAATGCTTAACGACATGCAAGATGCGTTGAATGAGTGTCGTAGTACAGCTGCTGCTTTATTGTCTGAAGAAAAAATAATTAATCGTCAAATTGATACTAAAAAAACAGAATTAGCAGCTTGGCAAGTTAAGGCTGAACATGCGGTTGAAAAAGGCAGTGATAACCTTGCTAAATCTGCTTTACTTGAAAAGCAACGTGTTAGTGAAAGCATTGTAAATAAGCAAACTCAGTTAGAAACTTTGCAAGAGTCTATCGCAAAAATTAAAGTTGATTGTGAGCGCCTGCAGCAAAAAATAGTAGAAGCTAAAACGAAGCAAGCACAATTAGTTAAACGCCATGATGTAGCAGCTGCAAGAAAAAAGATAAGTACAACGTTACAAAGCGACAAAGTAGCTAATGCATTATCTCGGTTTGAGCAAGTTGAGCAACGTGTAGAAAGTATTGAAGCCCAAATAGAAGCGTATGAGTTAACCGACTCTGCAAATACGACAGCTGCACAAATTGAAGCCTTAGTTAAAAATGAAAAAATAGATGCTGAGCTAGCTCAGTTGAAAACAAGTTTAAAAACTGATTTAAAACAGACTGCTTAAGGAGAAGATTATGAACAGCTTTAATCGCCAACGTGGTTGGTATAAAGATACGTTAAATAAAAAATATCAGGTGTATGTAGTGGTTTGGCGCATCGATTAGATTTTCCGGTGTGGGCAACGCGCTTAGTAACTATTTTATTATTTTTAAGCTTTCCGTTTGCAGTTGCTCTTGGTTATTTTATTGCGCATTGCTGCCTTGAAAATAAAGAGTATTAATACCAATAGGCATAAATATTTGAACAATTTAACGAATTAAATCACTCTATAACGTTGTTAAAATTTATATGTATAACAACTAGATATAAAAACTTTTGCCTAATTATAGCGCAATTTGCTTATCGTTAAATAAACCCCGTATATAAGCCGGTTGGTATAAGGAGAATTACTATGAAAGCTTTGGCAGTATGTGTATTTATCTATTTATTACTGTTTACTGATTTAATAACGTTTGTGCAGATTGATTCTTGGCAGTTGCCGTTATGGATTGCTGACATTAGTTGGGCTGGGCTCGAGCTTGTAGGTGCTTTGGCCGCAATTATTGCTGTAGTTGCGGTAGTGGCTTTAATTACTATGGGATTAGTTGGTGCGGGTGTAGTGGCATTAGCAGGGACTGTTTTAGCGCTTTTATTCGGATCTATAATGATTGCATGGCCGTTACTATTTGTTGCAGTGTTGTGTTGGCTTGTTGCCGATAACAAAAAAGTAGCCTCTTAATCCTTAATTTGACTGACTATTATAGGTTAACTATGTTAAATTTAGCCTGTAATTTAAAGTTTTCATAAGGATAAGAATGATTACGAAACTATGTTTTTCGATGGCTTCTGCATTAATATTTAGTTTTTTTTCGTCATCGTTGGCGGCGCACTCAGGGCATGATCATGGTTCTGATGTGGCTGTGCTCGAAGTAACTAACGCGCAAGTAAGAGAGTTTTTACCTGGCAGTACTTCAACTGTAGGTTATTTAACCCTTATTAATCACAGTGGAGCCGCAGCAACTTTAACTAAGGCAACTATTGATGGCTTAGGGCGTGTTGAAATACACGAGCATTCACATGTAGACGGCATGATGAAAATGCAACAAGTTGAATCGGTTGAAATTAAGGCGCACGAAAGCGTCAGCTTTCAGCCTGGCGGTTATCATTTAATGGCATTTGAACCACAAGAGCCATTAAAAGTAGGACAAGATCGTAAACTCACACTATATTTTAGTGACGGTAATCGCTTATTTACTAATGCTCAAGTCGTGTCGCTTGAAGCGCAAGCTAAGCAGTCAAAACCATCTACTCAACACGCTCATCATTAGGAGTACACATGTCGCAACATAAAGGAAAAATAGCAGGAATAATTGTTTTACTGCTTATCATTTTTTACGCAATTGCTGTTTATTGGAGCACAGAACCTTCACGTTTTGACGTTGTTGCAAACGCGAAAGAGCAAGCGCAGCTTCGTAATGAAAAAATAGTAACGGGTTATGTAACTACTTCTACATTAATTACGGTAGCCAATACCTTACTAGATAAACCGGGTGGCTACTTATCAAATGATGTAATACCACCAAGTATTATTATGGATGATATGCCAGCGTGGGAATATGGCGCACTAGAAATGGTACGTGATTTATCGCTTTCTATGCGAAAAGATTTTAGCCGTTCTCAATCACAATCAACGGAACATGAAGCCCTTAAAAAGGCGCAGCCGCAGTTTAATATAAGCTCTGAGGCATGGGCATGGCCAAGTGCTGAAGGTGAGTACCAAAAAGGTATTGACTACTTAATGGTATATCGTGGACAAATTGCTAACGAGCATGAGCGCGATAGCCAATTTTACGCACGAGCAGATAACTTACGTAGTTGGCTTAAAGAAGCTGAAAAACGTTTAGGTAGTTTAAGCCAGCGTTTAAGTGCCAGTGTAGGCCAGGAAAAAGTGAACACCGATTTAGCGGGTAATTCATCTAATAAACAAGCAACTCTTGCGCCACTGCAGCAGCAAGTAAGAACACCGTGGTTAGAAATTGACGATGTATTTTACGAGTCGCGCGGAGCTACTTGGGCATTACTGCATTTTTTACAAGCGATAGAGTATGACTTTAATGATGTGCTTGAAAAGAAAAATGCACGTGTAAGCTTACAACAAATTATACGTGAACTTGAGGCAACTCAAGAAACAGTGTGGAGCCCACTTATTTTAAACGGGAATGGTTTTGGCTATGTAGCTAACCACTCCCTAGTTATGGCAAATTATATTTCTAGAGCCAATGCGGCTTTAATCGAACTTAGCGAGCTATTAGCTCAAGGATAAAAAATGAAAAAGTATTGTTTAGCAGCAGCCCTTTCAATGGCATGTTTAGCACCCGCAGCGCAAGCTGACACCCTACTAGGTTTATACGTAGGTGTTGATGGGTGGAAGTCAGATAACGATGGTCAATTTTCTTATAAAGATAAATCGTCTCAAGATTTTGATTTTGAAGATGAGACATTTGTAAGTTACTACGCGGCACTTGAGCACCCAGTGCCGTTAGTACCAAATATCAAATTAAAGTATACAGAGCTTGAGTTAAATGGTTCTGCGCTACTTACAGATACATTTAGCTTTAATGGCTCTGATTATGTTGTAGGCTCTACGGTAAATACGGTAAGTGATTTAACACACATCGATTACATTTTTTATTATGAGATTTTTGATAACGATTTAATCTCAATTGACTTAGGTTTAAATGCTAAGCAGTTTGATGGTGATATTGTTGTAAATGGTACTACTCAAAATGGTGGTACTAACTTTACCGAAACAAAAGATTTCTCTGGTTTTGTTCCTCTTGCATATGGCCGTGCCGAAGCCGGCTTACCATTTACTGGTTTAAGTGTATTTTTTGAAGGTAGCTTTTTGGCTATTGACGATAGCAAAGTACAAGATTACCAAGTAGGCGTAGCGTGGGAACTTATTGATAACCTAGCAGTAGATGTTGCTGTTAAAGCAGGTTACCGCTCTATGGTATTAGAACTTGATGATGTAGATGATATTACGACTGATATTGATGCATCTGGCCCATTTGCGGGTATTCAGGTTCACTTTTAATTAGTATTTTCTAATTAAACAAAGCGTGGCATATTATTTTATTGCGTGCCACGCTAAATCAAACTCTCCCTCCAGCGCATTATTAATTAACTGCTTATAAATTTTATTTACAGGAAAATTAATGAGTTTAGATAACTCATCACCTGTTTGCGTGAATTTATAATAGCTCAATACCAAATCACTACTTTTTGCTTTTAACGTTACTTTTTGCGATAAAAATGAAAGGGTAAGTTCTTGCCCCGCTTTAAGCACTGCAGATTCAATTTCTTTTCTATACAGTAAATTAAGATCCATGAGCGTTAAAATATCAGGAAAGCTAATACCCGTTTTTCCTAAATTTAAAGATACTTTATTGCCTTTTCGTAGCAAATCAAACAATGACGGTTTTTTGTAAAAGCCGAGTAATATAAAGTGGCTGTCGTCTTTTTCGTTATAGCCTGAGAGCGACACACATTTTTGTAAAGAGTCAGCTTCTCGCTGTGTCATATGCTTTAATGTTTGCAGACTTTTAATTGAAAACGTACCAGGGTTGAGTGTTTCTCCCGTTAAAATTTTGGCCCATAAAGTTTGCATTGACGCATTTGAAGTATCCTCGCACAGTGCGATAAAATGCTCTACCCAGTCAGCATCGGGTTGTTTAGTACTTGCTACATCGGGGCAAAACCCCATAGCCATTGCTAAAATTGACTCTATATTTTGTTGTTGTTTTATTAGTAATAAATCTTGGCGCTTTTGGGCACGAGCTAAAACAGAGTTTTCACTGTTGATATGATAAAGCGGCTTAACTTGGCCTTTAATATCGTAATTTTGTTCGGGGGTAGGCAGTACTCCGTTACTGCCTATTTTTGTTATAGGGTAACCAAGTAAGGATTCGATAATGTTAGCAAGGTTAATTCTCGCTTGTGCTGTCTTGACTGTCATGGCTGTGCATTGTCCTTTGTGAATGACTAAGCTGAGCAACAGTTTTAAGGTTATTTAACCCCATTGAAACTGTATTACGGAGCACATATTCGCTCAAAATTGCGGTGTAACCCGATATTAAAGGGGCGGTTGTTTGTCCGTTAATCTTACATATTAAAGTGACGATACCGTTTTGCTCACTAAAATTAAAAGTCCCCCTAATAATATGCTCAGCATTTAAAAGTATATTAAAGCTGACCTTATTTTGATTCACCGAAGTTATGATCATTTCACCATACCCCCATTTTCCTTTCCAAGACTGATGAGCACCTAGGCCAGAGCTAGGTTCGCCCAAGGTAAAACGTATACTTGGGTCTACTTTTTCCCATGGAGACCATTTTTGCCATTGATTAAAGTCAGTAATAAGCGGTTTTACTGCGTCAATATTTGCATTGATTTCTATTGTTTTATTTACACTATAACTTTGAGGAAGTATTAGCCCTACCAGTACTAATACCAATAGCAATAACAGTACGCCTTTGATCAATATTTTTAATGGTTTAATAAGCACACCTTTTATTAGTTTTTTGAGTTGAAATACAACAACTTTTTATTAATCGACTATAGTATGAATTAGATTATAAACCAAAAATAATTTATAAATTGCTACCTAGGAGAGCGAATGTCGTCAGATCAAAACGATTTTTTATTTTTTGAACAAGACTATGAAGATGATGCAGTAATTGAGCCGACTAAGTTTTGGGATATTTTAATTGTTGATGACGAACCTGAGATCCACTCTGTAACAAAGTTAGCTTTGTCTGGGGTTGAGTTTTTGGGGGCAGGCTTGCGATTTCATGATGCCTATTCGGGAGCTGAAGCAATAGAGATTTTAGCTGAAAATAACGATATTTCAGTTATTTTTTTAGACGTTATTATGGAAACTGACGATGCTGGCTTGCAGGTTGTAAAAAGGGTGCGTGACGAATTAAATAATCAACATGTGAGAATTATTTTAAGAACAGGGCAAGCTGGTAATATACCAGAAGAAAAAGTAATACGTGAATACGATATAAATGATTATAAAACTAAAACAGAACTCACTCGCTCTAAATTAGTAACATCGCTCATAACCGCTATTCGCTCTTACGAGCAGGTATGCCAGCTTGAATATCAAAGTGATGCAATGAACACGATTGTTTCTGCATCAAAGTCTATTTTAGGGCTTACTGATATTAAGCAACTATGCAAAGAAATCATCAAGCACATGAGTATTATTTTAAAGTGTTCACCTCGAGGGCTTGTGTGCAGCAAATTAGACGGCGATGACTTTATTCAAGTATTAGGTGGTTGTGGGCATTACGAAGACTACTTTGGTGAAAAATTAATTAATGTTGATAGCAAAGTATTTAAACAAGTTGAGTTGTGTTTTGATTTATTAAAGCATCAACATACAGACTCAAGTGCAACATTTGTATTAAAAAGTAAGCATAGAAAAGCGGCTTTATATATAGAATGTGACCATGTTCCTTTGCAAGCACAATTGCAGTTTGCTGAAATCTTCTTAACAAATGTGAGTGTTGCCCTGGATAATATAAGGCTGTTTGTAAAGTTAAGAGATGCAGCTTATAAAGATGTGCTTACAGGTATTTCAAATCGCACCAATTTTATTGAACGGGTAGAGCGTTATCAAAAGCCGCACGTGAATGATTATGTATTTGTACTACTTGATATAGTTAATTTTGCAGATATTAATAATGGCTTAGGGCAAGAGGTCGGCAATAAAGTATTAATTGGCATTGTGCAAAGGTTAAAAGAAAACTACCCAACAGCTAAGTTACTATCTCGTATTGGTGCTGATGTTTTTGGTTTTATTATTCGCCGTGATGAACTCGACTTAAAAAAATTGAATGAGCAGTTAGGTGTTCCATTTTGCGCAGAAGAGCATACATTGCCTATCGATTTTAGATTGGGTTTATGCCAACAGCAAGACTTTCAAAGTAGCGGGATTGATACACTTAAAGTTGCTTATATTGCACTTAATCAAGCTAAAAAAACAAAACACAAAGAGGGAATTTATTACAGTGTAGACATGCAAGATAAAATGGCTTGGCGCATAGGAATTATTAGGCAATTACGTCATGATTTTGCTCGAAACAAGTTAGAGGTATGGTATCAACCTCAACTTTCATTAGATGACTTGTCTTTAATTGGGTGTGAGGCATTACTTAGGTGGCCTACCGGTAATGGGTCATATATATCGCCAGCGGTATTTGTTCCACTTGCAGAAGATGCGGGCTTGATTGTTGATATAGGGCAGTGGGTTTTAGAGCAAGTTTGCCAACAACAAAAGCGCCTAGAAAATATGGGCACCGAAATTTGTATTGCGGTTAATGTGTCTGTTCCGCAGTTTAAAGTAAAAGGTTATGCTCAAAACGTTAAAAATACATTATTAAAATATGGTGTTAAGCCAAAAAACATAGAGTTAGAAGTCACAGAAAGCGTAGTAATGGATGAACTCGAAACTGTTATTAATACACTTAGAGAGCTTCAAGAGTTAGGGATTGAGGTTGCTATTGATGACTTTGGGACTGGCTTTTCATCGCTTAGTTATATACAAAGTTTACCCTTGGATAGATTGAAAATAGATCGTGCATTTATTAAAGATCTGCCAAATGATGACACTGGCGCTATTGCTGCCTTAGTTATTTCTCTTGGTGCTAAGTTGGGTTTAAAAACGATTGCTGAAGGCGTTGAAACACAAGAACAAGCTCAGTTCTTAAAAAATTTAGGCTGTGATGAGGTACAAGGTTTTATGTATGCTAAACCCATGCCTGAGCATGAATTGATAGAATTTATAAATAAACGCTAAAAAAGATTAACTTATTATTATTTAAGTTAGGGCGTGTTGAACTTTTGTGATTAATTGTGCAGCAGATTGTTTGGTATTTAGGCAAGTCAGAGCCTATGTAGTGTGGTTGTTCCCCATAAATAGGCGATAACGCAGCATAAATGCCAAACATGCGCTGCCCTTTGGGTTCTTTCTAGGGACGATTAACTCTTTGTTGCTCGGTTTTTACTTAGCCCGCTAGGTTACAAACCTCGCGCCGCGATTAAATCGCCCCTAGATTGAACAAATTTCAATCCACAAAGATCAACACGCCCTAATGAACGATTTAGAATTTAAAGCGCGATATGCTTTGACTACTTTGTATATATAAAGAATTTAGTAGGGTATAATTCGCGCCTTTTGTTATTCTACGGCCACAATTATGAGCACACTCAAAGCTAAGCGCGCCTTATTTTCATACCCTAAATACTGGGCTGAATGTTATGGCACCGCGCCATTTTTACCAACTACACGTGAAGAAATGGATGCACTTGGCTGGGATAGTTGCGACATAATAATAATTAGTGGTGATGCGTATGTTGATCATCCTAGTTTTGGGATGGCGGTAATTGGCCGTGTACTTGAAGCGCAAGGCTTTAGAGTGGGGATTATTGCCCAACCTGCATGGGACTCTAAAGATGCATTTATGGAGCTCGGCAGACCGAATTTATTTTTTGGTGTAACAGCCGGCAACATGGATTCGATGATCAACCGCTATACAGCGGAAAAACGCATGCGCCACGATGATGCTTACACGCCTAATAACGTTGGCGGTAAGCGCCCTGATCGCGCCGTGATGATTTACTCGCAAAAATGCCGTGAAGCATACAAAGGTATCCCAATTGTTATTGGCGGTATTGAAGCCAGCCTTCGCCGTATTGCTCATTACGACTATTGGCAGGAAAAAGTACGCCGTAGTATTTTGTTTGATGCAAAAGCCGATATTTTAATTTACGGTAACGCAGAGCGCCCGCTAGTTGAAGTTGCACACCGTATTGCGGCGGGTGAAACGATGGATACGATTCAGGATATTCGCGGCACGGCTGTTATTCGAAAAGAGCCTCTACCTGGTTGGCGTGGCAGTGATTCTACCGCTATTGATAAAATTGGTAAAATCGACCCTATTCCAAACCCATATGGCGCGGATGATGTTGGCTGTAGTAAATCAGAATTTAAACAAGCCGGTATTGATTTAAAAGCAGAAGCAGCAAAACCAATCATGGTTCAGCCTGCACGTCCTAAGCCGTGGGAAAAAACCTATGTTAAGTTACCTGCTTATGAGCAAGTAAGTGTTAACAAACCTCTATACGCCCATGCCTCGCGCATTTTACACCAAGAAACAAACCCTGGTTGTGCAAGGGCGCTTTACCAGCGACATGGCGATCGCTCTATTTGGGTAAACCCGCCAGCATATCCATTAGAAACACATGAAATGGATGCTGTATTTGGTTTGCCGTATCAGCGTATTCCTCACCCAAGTTATGGTGATGCTAAAATACCTGCTTACGATATGATTAAAACGTCAGTTAATATTATGCGTGGCTGTTTTGGTGGTTGTTCGTTTTGCTCAATTACAGAGCATGAGGGGCGCATCATTCAAAGTCGTTCGCAAGAATCTATTATTGAAGAAATTGAACAAATTAGAGATAAAGTTCCCGGCTTTACTGGTGTTATTTCTGATTTAGGTGGCCCAACGGCGAATATGTATAAACTACGTTGTACGAGTAAAAAGGCCGAGAGTACCTGTAGACGCTTATCATGTGTGTATCCAGATATTTGTAAACACATGGATACAGATCATACGCCAACAATAGATTTGTATAAAAAAGCACGTGAAGTTAAGGGTATTAAAAAGGTATTGATTGCTTCAGGTGTACGTTACGATTTAGCTGTACGCGACCCGCGTTACGTTAAAGAATTAGTAACGCACCATGTAGGCGGTTACTTAAAAATAGCGCCAGAGCATACAGAGGATGGTCCATTATCAAAAATGATGAAACCAGGTATGGGAGCGTACGATCAATTTAAAGAACTATTTGATAAGTACTCTAAAGAAGCCGGTAAAAAGCAGTATTTAATTCCTTACTTTATATCTGCTCACCCAGGTACAAAAGATGAAGACATGGTAAACATGGCTTTATGGCTTAAATCAAACGACTTTAAGCTTGATCAGGTACAAAATTTTTACCCATCACCTATGGCGAATGCGACGACTATTTACCATACAGAGATGAACTCTTTACGTAATATAAAAAACAACTCAGAAGTTGTTCCAGTACCTAAAGGCGCACGCCAACGTAGATTACATAAAGCTATTTTACGCTACCACGATGCAGCTGGTTGGCCAATGATACGTGAAGCTCTACGTAAAATGGGTAAAGCTAATTTAATTGGTAAAGGGCCTAACTGTTTAGTGCCAGAAGAAGGGCGCGATGAAAAAGCAGGTAAAGGTGGTAAAAAAGGTGGGCGTCCAGCACTAACGCGACATACCGGTTTTAGCCAATTTAAAAAGGCAAACACTAAGCCAAAAGTAGGCGGTAATCGACAAAGCACACGTTAGTAATTTTATTTGCTAATAGATAAGGCTAATTGCGGCACGCGTTTTTTAGCTTTTGTATACGTAAATTAAGTCAGCCTTGCTCTTTATTATCTATATTATTGTAGGTGATATAGGGTGAGGTTTTAGAGCCCCTCTCCTTAGATATCCTGTGCTAAGTTTAGCTTTTTTTTAAAGCATTGATGATAACCACAAACGCAATTTAAGTGACCATAACGGCTGAATGCCGGTGAGTCCTTGCGTCATTTTATTATCTTTTAAGATTATATAAGATGGCGTGACTTGTCCCTGCCAATCGGAAAATATCTCGCCGTGTCGATCGTTAACAGTACTGAAGCTGTAGCCCTGCTCATTTAAATAATCATGCAGCTCTTGATCAGAGCCTGATTTTATCGCGATGCTCACAACGGGGTATTTATTCTCGTTTGCGAGTTCGTTTATGGCAGGGGAGGTAATACTACAAATAGGACACCAAGTTCCCCAAAAATACACAAGCGTGGGTTTATCTTGGCTCATTGCTGCTAAATCAATGTTTTGCCCTTTATAATCGATTAATTGTAATTGAGGATTTGCTGGCATGACAGGTTGCCGCCACCAATTGACGGCGGTATAAAGGACGAAAAATATAGAGCCATATACCAGTACACTTTTTAATATGGATACGCTTTTTTGTTTTAGCGTTTTTTTAGGTATGTCATTTTTATGTTTGGTATCCGTTGCCATAGCTACTGATTTACCCTAAGTATTTTTGCTGTAGTTTTTACATTTAAAGCGTTTAATTTATATCAGCAACCATGTAGCAGTACCTAAAAAGGCGAATATACCAACAATATCAGTCACCGTGGTTAGCACCACACTCCCTGCAAGAGCAGGGTCTATATTCATTCTTTTAAGAATTATTGGAATACTTGCACCAGCAACACCTGCCACCACTAAGTTCATAAACATAGCGAAGGCGAGTACGCCACCAAGCATAAAATCCCATTGCCATAGCGCAATAACACCCGCAATTAATAGTGACCACAAAATACCGTTTAGCGCGCCAATGGCCAGTTCTTTCATCATCAGGAAACGTTGGTTTGTTTGGTTTATATGACCTACTGCAATACCACGGATAACAAGCGTTAATGATTGGCTACCAGCAACACCACCCATAGAAGGGACAATACCGTTAAGCACAGCCAAAATAGGGAGCACATCTAAAGTGCCTTCAAAAAAGCTAGCTACAAAAGCAGCTGCAAGTGCGGTTAGTAAATTAACTCCTAGCCAAACTGAGCGTTTTTTAGAGCTTTTTAGTACAGGCGCGAATGTATCCTCTTCATCATCAAGACCGGCTAGGCTTAATAAGCTATGCTCGGCATCTTCTCGGATTACATCAACGATGTCATCGATAGTAACACGACCGAGGAGTTGGTCGTTATCGTCCACCACAGGGGCCGATATCCAATTATGGCGCTCAAATAATTGCGCTACTTCACTTTCATCCATTGAGATTGGGATAGACTCACAATCTTCATCCATTAAATCGCGCACAATTTTTTCTGGCGGATTAGTTAATAATGTACTCAGCGATAAAGCGCCTATAAAGCAGTTATGTTTATCAACAACATATAAATCATCTGTACCCTCTGGTAACTCACCACGCAGTCTAATATAACGAAGTACAACATCGAGTGTTACATCAGGGCGAATGGTCACCGTATCGGTGTTCATTAGCGCACCTGCTGAACGCTCTTGATATGACAGTGCTTGCGTGGCACGTTCACGGTCTTGAATGTCCATCGCGCTAACAACGTCTTTATAGACGGTATCTGGCAGGCTACGTAATACTTCACCTAAGTCATCGTGGCCCATGTCTTCAGTTGCGGCGGCAATGTGCTTAGGTTCCATTTGGGCAATAATGCCTAAACGAACATCTTCAGATAATTCTTCAAGAACATCACCCTGCACATCAGGATCGACCAATTGCCAAAGCAGTCGGCGAATTTTATGCGGTGATGATTCTAATAATAATGCGGTATCACAAGGAGCCGTTTTTGCGAGCATGCGCCTAACTTGAACAAATTGACCACTATTGAGTGACTTCGTCACCTGTTTAAGTTGCTGTAGTGGGTAATCTTGTTCAAAAGCTTCAGGCATTGGCGTCCTTTATAAATTGTTATATTACTTTATGGGGGGGAGGTGAGTTAACTGGCGTTACTAACCTATCTATTTTATATATCTGTTTTAATTGAAGCATTAGTAATGCGAATATTGTTTTTATAAAACAGGTTATTCTTGTTCATTAAAGCGTTGTGCTATTAATTCTCCAACAGCGTGTAAAGCTTGCTCAGAATCAGGGCCTTTACAAACAACTTTAACTTCTTTCCCTTGGCTACTTTCAAGTAACATTAGTGCAAGTACGCTATCGCCTGCTGCTTCTTTGTCATCTTGGAATAATGTGATTGTCGCATCAAATTGTACTGCTAATTGCGCAAGCACAGTAGCTGCTCTGGCGTGTAAGCCTAATTTGTTTTTTATTAAAAAGGTATCTTCACAATGCATAACTTACTCTACCTAAGCTGAACAGGTGATTATTCAGCTATATTATTTTTCTTGCTCGCGATGGCGAATTTTTACATTGGGATGTGTCATTGCGAAACTTTCACCGATAGTTTGCGCTAAATACACAGAGCGATGTTGCCCGCCTGTACACCCAATAGCAATGGTTAAATAACTGCGGTTATTTCGTTCTAAATGTGGTAACCACGTTTGTACAAATGTTTGAATTTGCCATGTGAATTTTTGCACTATGCTGTGATTAGCTAAATAGTCTTTAACCGGTTGATCTAACCCATTTAAAGGCTTTAACTCTGGTTCCCAGTGTGGATTTGGTAAAAAGCGTGCATCAAATACGTAGTCTGCTTCTTTTGGTATACCGTGTTTAAAACCAAATGATTCAAATGTGACAATCAGTTGCTTATCTTTTTTACCTAAAATCTTTTCACGAATAGATTCAGCGAGTTGATGAACACTTAAATCAGTCGTATCTATCATAAAGTTGGCGCGAGTGGTTAATACATCAAGTAATTCTTTTTCTTTTTTGATGGCTAAATCAAGGGGCAACGAGTCTATTGATAGTGGGTGTAATCTGCGTGTTTCAGAAAAGCGTTTGATCAATGTCTGATCGTCGCTATCTAAATAAAACAACGTAGGGTTTGCAAAGCCAGGCAAGTATTCAAGAATATCGTTAAATTCATCTTGTTCTTTAGGGATGTTGCGCACATCTATGCTAACAGCAATTTTATCGTAGCTATCAGACACACTGCGAACTAATGAAGGTAGTAGGTTTACTGGAATATTATCTACGCAATAATAACCTAAATCTTCTACAACGCGCAAAGCAACCGACTTTCCAGAACCAGAACGGCCGCTTATGATAATTAACTCCATTTAACACCCTTTATAAAACTATGATTGATCGACAATAACTTGGTAAAGCTCAGTATCAGATTTTGCACTGCGTAACTGTTTACAAAAATCTTTGTTGTTTAGTTTATCAGCAATGGTTGCTAGAGTCTTTAAGTGCTGCTGGTTATCGCCATCTGGTACGATGAGTGCGACAAAAATATCAACAGGGCGATTATCGATTGCATCAAAGTTTATTGGAGTTTCGCTAACGAGCACTAAAGCCAAAGGCTCTTCTGCACCGCTCATTCTTCCATGAGGAATAGCAATGCCACGCCCTATACCTGTACTACCTAATTTCTCTCTGCTCATTAAAGCATTAAGAATATCTTGTTGCGGTAAATACGGAAGTTTGTCGTGAGCAAGTTCGCTAATGAACTCTAAAATTCTTTTTTTGCTATTAAAAAGGACCGCAGCTTTGCTGCAGTCCTGGCATATAAGTGAACTTAATTTCATCATATTAGTGTCGAGCAAGCTTCTCTTTGTGTTTGATTACTTGGCGATCGAGCTTGTCGATCAACGAGTCAATAGCGGCATACATATCTTGATGTTCTGTAGAGGCAAATAGCTCAGCACCGCTTACGTGTATTGTGGCTTCTGCTTTTTGATTTAATTTTTCTACATCGAGAATGACATGAACATTATTAATATGATCAGAGTGTCTTTCAAGCTTCGCAAATTTAGTATTAATATAGTCTATTAGTGAATCGGTTAATTCTACGTGACGACCAGTTAAGTTTAGTTGCATAAGCATTACCCTCTTAGTTTAGCGTCTTAAATCAGACTTTTACGCTGATTTGACGGTGGAATAGCAAGAGATTCACGGTATTTTGCGATTGTACGTCTTGCTACTTTAATTCCTTGCTCAGCCAATATATCCGCTATTTTGCTATCACTCAATGGTTTTGCTGAGTTTTCTGCTGCGATTAATTTTCGGATAAGCGCACGTATTGCTGTAGATGAACATTCACCACCGTTTTCAGTACTTACATGGCTTGAGAAAAAATATTTAAGCTCAAATATACCACGGGGTGTATGCATGTACTTTTGAGTAGTCACACGCGAAATTGTCGATTCGTGCATTTCTACCATTTCAGCGACATCATTTAAAACCATTGGTTTCATGGCTTCAGGGCCATGTTCAAAAAAGCCTTGTTGTTGCTTAACAATACAATTAGTAACTTTTAATAGCGTGTCGTTTCTACTTTCTAAGCTTTTAATAAACCATTTAGCTTCTTGTAAATGTGAGCGAATAAACTGGCTGTCGCCACTTGATTTTACAGTGCGAGACATTGCCGCGTATTGGCTATTAACACGAATTTTAGGCATGCTATCTGGGTTTAATTCGACAACCCAGCGGCCTTTAATTTTTTTAACTGACACATCAGGAATAACATACTCAGATTCTTCCCTTACAATAGTATCTGCAGGTTTTGGGTTGAGAGTATGTATTAGTGTCATCACTTCTTTAAGCTCTTCTTCTTTGAGCTTAGTTTTTTTCATTAATGTACGATAGTCGCGAGCTGCTAATAGATCAATATGCTCGGTTAAAATCATTTTCGTTTCATTAATGTAAGGTGTTTCTTTATCAAATTGATTAAGCTGAATACACAAACACTCTTGTAAACTACGTGCAGCAATACCAACAGGATCAAACAGTTGAATGCGTTTTAATACGGCTTCAATTTCATCAAGTTCGACTTCGTTATCATCTTCGTTTTCTTGATTAAAGCTTTCTAAAATCTCTTCGCAGCTTAATGTTAAAATACCTGAATCATCGACGGCCTCTACAATCGCAATAGCGATGGCTTCATCGGTAGGGCTAAATGGCGTTAGTTGTAATTGCCACATTAAATACTCATGGAGCGTTTCAGTAGAGGCGCCTTGGTATATTGATTCGTCTTCAGGCATTGGACCTGATGAGGCTGCAGGAGCGGCACTCATGTACTCATCCCAACTAACATCCATAGCCATGTCGTCACTTAGCGTGTCTTTTGCAAGTGCTTCACCAGTATCTTGTTCATATTCGCTCGGAGCATCATCAGCAGATGCGCTAACAGTTATGTCATCGGTATCAGCTTTTTGCTCGTTTTTACCAGCAGCGTCTTCAGAATAGTCTGCCTCTTCAACCTCTAATAGTGGATTACTGTCGAGAGCTTCTTGTATTTCTTGCTGGAGATCCAATGTACTGAGTTGCAACAAACGAATAGCTTGTTGCAACTGTGGAGTCATTGTAAGTTGCTGGCCCATGCGCAGCTGTAGTGATTGCCTCATGTATCTCTAACAATCCTTTTATGTTGTTATAATTAATACTAGCAGATGCTTAAAGACATGGCGTAAATGTTACAGCCTAAATTGCTCGCCTAAGTAAACATCGCGTACTGTTTTATCATTTAATACGTGCTCTGGAGTACCTGATGCAATCAGCTCCCCATGAGAAACAATGTAGGCTTTTTCACAAACATCAAGGGTCTCTCTTACGTTATGGTCGGTAATTAATACTCCAATCCCACGATTTTTAAGATGTTCTATTATTTTCTTTATATCTAATACCGAAATAGGGTCAACACCGGCAAACGGTTCATCCAGTAATATAAATTTAGGATCTGCTGCCAGTGCTCGTGCTATTTCTACACGACGACGCTCTCCACCCGATAATGCCATACCTTGGCTATCACGAATGTGTTGTATGCTAAATTCATCTAATAAGTTATTGAGCGTGTCTTCTCTGGCTTGTTTATTTAGTTCTTTGCGCGTTTCTAAAATGGCCATTAAGTTTTGATAAACAGTCAGCTTTCTAAAAATCGATGACTCTTGTGGTAAGTAGCCTATGCCTAATCTAGCACGACTATGCATAGGTAAAAGAGTAATATCGTTATCATCAATAGATATTTTACCTTTGTCGCTAGGAACAAGCCCTACAATCATATAAAAAGTCGTTGTTTTACCAGCACCGTTAGGGCCAAGTAAGCCAACTATACTGCCAGCTTGTACTTCAAGGCCGACGTTTTTTACAACTTCACGACCTTTATAGCTTTTTGCCAATAGTTCTGCTTTTAATGTGCTCATGGTTGACCTTTATCGCCTTTTTTACTTTTTTTAGTTTCGATCGGTACTAAAATTGTGTGAACGCGGTCAGTTGAGTTTTCATCTTTTTCGGCACTGATGAGCTGCTGCTCTATGTCGTAGGTAATGCTTTTAGCATTTATTTTTTGTCCGGCTTGCGATACTTGTGCATTACCAACAAGCGTTAAAAAACGCTTAGATACATCATAACGTACTTCGTCAGCACTGGCGCTCATAGTCGTGCCATCTGATTGCTTTTCTTCAAAGTGCGCAGGGCTACCTGTAGCAATTAATAATTGTTTATTATCACCAAGTTCATCGCGTTTATGTACTTCTAAGCGGTCGGCTGTGATACGGCGGTTACCGTGAATAATTTCAACGTTTTTCTCAAAAATTCCGACATTAGCTTTTAATTGACCTTCTTGCTTATCGGCGCTTATTGAAATTTGATTGGCAGCAGGTTGCGTGTTTTGCTCTGCTGCACTACTATTAAACGCTAGTATAAGTGTAGGAATAATAAGTGATTTTAATATTTTATTGGTCATAATATATGGTTCGCGTATGGTTAATTAGTTTTATCACTTCGGTTTTTAAGTCGGCTTCTAGGCCTTTACCGGTGATTTTTAAATTGGGTCCAGTGATAATGACGGGTTGCTCCGAACGCATTGTTAATAACTTTATATCAACCTGAATATTATCAGCATTGATTTTGTCTATCATGGCGTTATCGGTTAAGTTTTTGGCAACCACATTACCTTCTAAAATTAATTGTTTATCTTCGTATAATGTTGCTTCGTCTGCATTTATTTGCCACGTTTGTTGT
The DNA here is from genome assembly GCF_000498015.1 of Pseudoalteromonas sp. TAE79. Lineage (NCBI taxonomy): Bacteria > Pseudomonadati > Pseudomonadota > Gammaproteobacteria > Alteromonadales > Pseudoalteromonadaceae > Pseudoalteromonas > Pseudoalteromonas sp. TAE79. Next base: position 47,866 of record NZ_AUTL01000277.1, on the reverse strand, counting down.
TCGTTATATAAAGTAAAAATGGGTTTTTCGAAAAACGTGAAACCTAATTGCTGGTATAGCTCCATTTTAGCCGCAGTGACTTTGTGGCTAATTTTACCTTGCTCATCATAGGCTGTCTGTTTGAGCTCAATAGCTATGTAATCAGGCTTAGCAATAACTTCAGGCTCAGCCTGAGGCACAATATTTGTTTGTGTAAAATAAGGGTACCAAAGCCAAACCATACAGCTAATGAATAAAACGCTTAATATTATGCGCGCTGCATTCATGAACTAGTGCCTTGTGTAGTCAATGCTTTACCATTTTCAAGCATGAGCAAATCGGTGAGTTCTCTCACAGCACCAAAACCACCAGGCATTTGCGTTACATAGTGTGACAAACGCTTAATAAGTGGGTGGGCATCATTTACTGCAACGGCAAAGCCTACTAACTCCATAACAGGCATGTCAGGACCGTCATCACCAATATAAGCAATTTGTTCATCGCTAAGGTTGAGTTTATCTTTTAATTCTTGATAGGCAATGAGCTTATTTTCTTGGCCTTGATAAATATGCTGTACGGTTAAGCTGCTCATACGTTGTTGTACTATCTGTGAATGACGACCAGTAATAACAGCTACTTCAAAGCCACTGTTTATAAGTGCTTTAATGCCAAAACCATCTTTTGTATTAAATGCTTTTAGCTCTTCACCTTGATTGCCAAGGTAAATACGGCCATCAGAAAATACACCATCAATATCGCATATAAGTAGTTTTACTTTTTTAGCGCGTGCTTTTGCATCATCGCTCAGCGGTTGATAGAGTTCTTCAAATTGCATTTATAACACTCCTGCTTTCAATAGGTCTTGCATATTTAATGCGCCAATAGGTTGGTTTTTCTCATTGACGACGATTAGGCCATTTATACGTTTACGTTCCATAATATTGAGCGCTTCAGCGGCTAAAATATCTTGCGTAGCTGTAGTGCATGACTTAGTCATAACAACATCTATTTGTGTTGTATGAATATCAATTCTTTGTTCTAAAATGCGACGTAAGTCACCATCGGTAAATAACCCTACGAGTTGCTGATTTTCATCAACAATGGCTGTCATACCTAATCCTTTAGCTGACATTTCTATTAGAGCATCTTTAACTGTTTGTGAAACATCAATAATAGGTGTATTTGCGCCGCTGTGCATAACATCTTTTATAGTAAGTAATAAGCGCTTGCCTAAACTACCACCTGGGTGAGATAGCGCGAAGTCATCAGCTGTAAAGCCGCGAGCTTCTAATAATGCAACTGCCATGGCATCGCCCATCGCAAGCGTTGCAGTGGTACTTGATGTAGGGGCTAAACCCAATGAACAAGCTTCTTTTTCTACTTTAATGCACACATGTACATTAGCAAGGGTTGCCATTGTTGATTGTGTATTGCCAGTCATCGCTATCATTTTGGCACCAAGTCGTTTTAAAACCGGAATGATATTTAAAACTTCGCTGGTTTCCCCTGAATTAGAAATAAGCATAACCACGTCATTTTTAGTGATCATACCTAAATCACCATGACTTGCTTCACCAGGGTGAACAAAAAACGCAGGGCTGCCAGTGCTTGCAAGGGTTGCCGCTATTTTATTGCCAATATGGCCTGATTTTCCCATGCCAATAACAATAATACGGCCTTCACAGTCGTACATTAATTGGCACGCGTTATGAAAATTTTCATCTACATATTGTGCAATATCACTAAGTGCTTGGCGCTCAACATCTAAAACGCGAAGGCCTTGTTCAATAAAGTTTAGCGTTGCCATCATTTACCCTACTTGACTAAAAATATACCCTTGGTAACCCAAAAACGCTATTAGCAATAAGCCGCCTTCTACCCTATTGATACGCTGGGTGCCTCTAAAGTTCAATGACATAATAATAAGAGCAAGTGTTGCACCAATCATAATTAATATATCTCGGCTTACTAACGATGGATCAATTGCTGAAGGATTAATAATACCTGCTAGAGGTAATACAGCTAAAATATTAAATATGTTTGAGCCAACAATATTACCTAGTGCTAAATCATCTTCATTTTTAAGTACGCCTGCAACCGAGGCGGCAAGTTCAGGCAAGCTAGTACCAATGGCAATAATTGTTAAACCAATGACTAAGTCGCTTAAGCCGAAGTATTTAGCAATATCAACAGCTGAGCCGATTAAAAAATGAGAACTAACCGGCAGGAGTATCATGCCGACAATTAACCAAAATACCGCTTTTTTAGTAGGTACATCGTTTGGTACATCGTCGCAGGCTTCTGAGACAAAAGGGTCATCTTGGTTTTTTGCACGCATAGATACAATGATTAACCCACCGATGAATACGATAAAGCCAACTAAAAGCGCAACACCTTCACTAAATGAAAAGTAGTTATCTGAGAACACATACCAAGTAGCTAAAGATACGAGCATCACTAATGGCATTTCACGTTTTAACGTACTAGATGAAACTGAAAGAGGGCGAAATAGAGCAGTGATACCTAACACAAGTAAAATGTTTGTAATATTAGAGCCAACAGCATTGCCAACGGCTGTGTCGGTTTTGTTAGCCAAAGCGGCAGAGGCTGAAACCATCATTTCAGGGGCTGAAGAGCCCATGGCTACAACGGTCAAACCAACAATAAGTGTAGGTACACCAAAGTTTTTAGCAAGAGCCGCAGCCCCATAAACAAACTTATCGGCACTCCAAACAAGAGCTGCAAAACCAAGAATTAAAATAACAAACGAGGTAACCATTGTGTTAAGCCAGTTATACAAAATACGGATGGCGCGAATAGTAACAAAAGCTAAGATGAAAGTATAAATAAAAGAGTAAGGTCAACTGCGTAACAATGCTGCTTTTAAACAGCTAATTTAAAAATTTAAGCCGGGGTTAAGCTGTTTTGAGCGAGTCTTATAATCCTTTTCATGGGTGTATTACAAAATCTTACGAATTGTTTTTTCCATCTTTGACAAAAAAGCTTTAAAATAGGTGCACTAGTGAACATTTTTATGGAGAGCGACTTGTCGCAATCAATAGTAGAAGTCAAGGATGTTAGCTTTTCGAGAGGCAATAGAATCATATATAAAAATATGAGTTTTAGCGTTCCTAAAGGTAAAATTACTGCGATCATGGGGCCAAGCGGAATTGGCAAAACCACTATGTTGCGTTTAATTGGTGGTCAGCTTAAACCAGATTCAGGTGATATTTTATTTGAAGGTGGCAGCATTCCTAAAATGTCTCGTAAAGAGTTATACGAAGCACGTACTAAAATGAGCATGCTTTTTCAAAGTGGTGCGCTGTTTACTGATATGTCGGTATTTGACAATATCGCGTTTCCTATAAGAGAGCACACAAAGCTAAGTGAAGACCTGATTCGATTAGTTGTGTTAATGAAATTGCAAGCTATTGGACTACGTGGCGCTAAAGATTTAATGCCCTCTGAGTTATCCGGCGGTATGGCAAGGCGTGCTGCGCTTGCACGCGCTATAGCACTTGATCCAGAGCTAATCATGTACGATGAACCATTTGCAGGGCAAGATCCTATTTCGATGGGCGTATTGGTTAAGCTAATTAAGTCGCTCAACGAAGTATTAGGTTTATCGTCTTTAATCGTGACGCACGATGTAACAGAGGTAATGAGTATTGCCGAACACGTTATAATTATCGCCGACCAAGGGGTAATTGGTTCTGGTACTCCAGATGAAATGCGTAATCATGAATCTCCTTTAGTTCAACAGTTTTTAAAAGGCTTGTCGGATGGTCCAGTACCATTTCATTTTCCGGCTCAGGCTTATGCAGACGAACTACTTGGAGAAAAAGCATAATGTTGGATTTATTTCAAAAGCTAGGGCATAAAACGCTAGGACGTTTTGCGGCCCTTGGTCGTTCTGCTTATATGCTGTTTAGTGCATTAGCGCATGTTCCTAATTTTAAAAAAGGCACACCTTTACTTGTTCGCCAGCTTTATATGGTTGGTTCGCAATCGTTACTCATTATTATGGTGTCAGGTTTGTTTATCGGCATGGTGTTGGCTCTACAAGGTTACACCGTATTGGTTGGTTATGGTGCTGAAGATAGTTTAGGGCCGTTAGTGGCACTGAGCTTATTGCGAGAACTAGGCCCGGTTGTTACTGCATTATTATTTGCAGGACGCGCAGGTAGCGCTTTGACAGCGGAAATTGGCTTAATGAAAGCAACAGAGCAACTTTCATCACTTGAGATGATGGCAATCGATCCGCTAAAACGTATTATTGCACCGCGCTTTTGGGCGGGTTTTATAAGCATGCCATTGCTTGCATTGATATTTTCAGCTGTAGCAATTATAGGCGCTCATTTAGTGGGGGTAGATTGGCTGGGGGTTGATACAGGTAGTTTTTGGTCAATCATGCAATCGCAAGTGTCGTTTCAGCAAGACATACTAAACGGTATTATTAAAAGCTTTGTATTTGCCATAGTGGTGACCTGGATTGCGCTTTATAAAGGATATGACTGTGTGCCGACCTCAGAAGGGATCAGCAAAGCAACCACCGAAACGGTTGTTCATTCGTCATTAGCAGTTTTAGGTTTTGACTTTATTTTGACAGCGGTAATGTTTACCAGCTAATAGGGTATAGATAATGAATTCACGGAAATTAGAAATTTTAGTTGGTTTTTTTGTAGCACTTGGCATTTTAGCTTTTGCGATGCTTGCACTTAAAGTTGCCAATTCAGGTATTAGTGGCTCTGGCGAAACATATACGCTTAATGCCAAGTTTGAAAACATCGGCTCGTTAAAAGCGCGTGCGCCGGTAAAAGTAGGTGGTGTTGTAATTGGTCGTGTTGAATCAATTTATGTTCACCCACAAGAATTTTTACCAGTCGTTAATATGACCATTGACGCACAGTACTTATGTCGTTTTTCAGACACAAGCTCAATCTCTATTTTAACGTCGGGTATTTTAGGTGAGCAGTACTTAGGTATTCACCCTGTAATTTCTCCAGATTCTGCTAAGCAACGTTGTTTAGGCGAAACAGTGACAGAAAACAAGCAAGATGAAGCAATTGACGATTTATTTGGTGTGGAAAGTAAAGCACTAGGTGATGGCGATTCAATCACTGATACTAAGTCTGCCATTGTACTTGAAGAATTAATCGGGCAGTTTTTATTCAACCAAGGTAGTGAGTAATTATTATGTTGAAAAAGTTTTTAGCTATTGTAGCAATTGGCACAATGACGCTAACTCAAAGCGTAAGTGCAGCAGATGTGAAATTAGTCGATCCTAATAAAATGGTACGCCAAGTTGCCGATAATACATTTGCGCGCATTAAAAAAGATCAGCCATTAATTGTTAAAGATCAAGAATACCTTCGCGTAATAGTCGAAGAAGAATTAATGCCTTATATCGACTATAAATATGCAGCACTTCGTGTACTTGGCAGTGAAGTATCTAAAGTTCGTGCAATTACCGACGAGGCTGAAAAGGCCAAAGCAATTAAAGAAATTCAACGCTTTATTGGTGTATTTAGAGAGTACTTAGTTGCTACTTATGCAGGTGTATTTACTCAATACACAAACCAGAAATTTGAGTTTGGTGCAGAGCAAGCGTTTAAAGGTAAAGACGTCGTTGTTATTAAGACTAAAATTATTGAAGACGGTAAACCTGATATCAGAATCGATTTTAAAGTACGCGAAGACCGCGACGGTGAATGGCGCGCGTACGATATGATTGCCGAAGGTATTAGTTTACTGGATGCAAAGCAAAGCGAGCTGCAAGGTATTTTGCGTCAGCAAGGTATTGATAATGTAAGTAACCTTTTAGAGCAAAAGAGTCAGCTACCAGTTCAGTTTAGAGGCAGTAACTCGAATGACTAAATTGGCAATAAGCCAAGTTGATGGACAACATTTTGGAGTAAGCGGTGAGCTTACTCGAAATTCAATTGGCGATGAACAGCTTCTGAACAATAAGTTATTAACTAAGCATAAAATCATCTATTTCGACCTAAGTGGAGTATCAAGGGTTGACACAGCAGGCTTAGCTTGGTTAATTCACTCTTTTGCAGAATTAAAGCAGCAAGGCATTCGCCTTGAATTGCAAAACCTACCTGAGCAATTGCAAAATTTAATGCAATTGGGTCAGGTTACAACCCTATTTGAGTGAGAGTTATGGAAACTAGCCAAGTCGAAACATTATTACGCGAAGAACTTCAATTAGCTGAAGTACATGTAAAAGCCAATGGTAGTCATTATGAAGTTGTTGCAGTAGGCGAATGCTTTGACGGTTTAAGCCGAGTTAAAAAGCAGCAGCTAGTTTATGGTCCATTAATGAATACAATTTCAGATGGGACAATTCACGCAGTATCTATTCGTGCATTTACTCCTGTAGAGTGGAAGCGTGAACAAAAATTCATTTTACCGCAATAACTAGGGCCTCCTAATGGATCAATTTGTAATTCAAGGTGGCACTTCACTTGCTGGTGAAGTGACTATTTCGGGCGCTAAAAATGCCGCACTGCCTATTTTATTTGCTTCACTATTAGCTGATGGCAAAAGTATATTTACTAATGTACCGCGTCTTCGCGACATAGTGACCACTGAAGCCTTATTAAAAACTTTAGGTGCAGATGTTAATTGGCAGGGCGATACCCTAGTAATTGACGGTGCAACGGTTAATAAAACATTAGCGCCTTACGACTTAGTAAAGCAAATGCGTGCCTCTGTGCTTGCATTAGGACCTCTAGTTGCACGTTTTGGTGAAGCTCAAGTGTCTTTACCTGGTGGGTGCGCCATTGGCGCTCGCCCAGTTGATATTCATATTCAAGGTTTGGAGCGCATGGGCGCACAAATAAACGTTGAAAATGGTTATATTAATGCCAAGGTAAATGGTCGCTTAAAAGGCGCTGAAATTTTTATGGAAATGGTAAGTGTAGGCGCTACCGAAAACCTATTAATGGCAGCGGCCCTCGCTGATGGTAAAACCATACTTGATAATGCGGCACGCGAGCCTGAAATAATTGATTTAGCTAATTGCTTAATTGCAATGGGCGCTAAAATCACAGGTGCAGGAACCAGCCGCATTGAAGTTGAAGGCGTTGAGCGTTTAGCAGGATGCGAGCACAGTATTTTACCAGATAGAATTGAGACTGGTACGTTTTTAGTCGCTGCAGCAATGGCAGGCGGTGAAGTACTTTGTAAAAACACCGACTTTCACTCCCTTGAGCCTGTAATTGAAAAATTACGCGCAACCAATGCACACCTAGAGGTGAATAACGACAGTATTTATCTTGATATGCGCGGCCGAGAACTAAGAGCCGTTAATATTAAAACAGCCCCACACCCAGGTTTTCCTACGGATATGCAAGCTCAGTTTACAGCATTGAATGTAGTAGCGAATGGTAGTGCGACTATTACAGAAACAATTTTTGAAAACCGTTTCATGCATGTACCAGAGTTACAGCGTATGGGCGCTAATATTCGTTTGGAAGGACATACCGCAATTTGTGGTGAGACTGAAAGCTTAACGGGCGCGCAAGTGATGGCAACCGATTTACGCGCTTCAGCTAGCTTAATCTTAACGGGTATAGTGGCACAGGGTGAAACGGTTGTTGACCGTATTTATCACGTTGATAGAGGTTATCAGCGCATTGAAGATAAGCTAAGTGCGTTGGGTGCAAACATTAAACGTAGAAGTAGCTAAGTAGATAACTAGTTAAGCTATTTTAAAAAGGTCGGATACGCAAATTGCTATCCGACTTTTTTATTGACGATTGGTATTACTATTTATTAAAGCTTTGTTTCAAGCTCAGCTACCACCACCATGATTTTTTCTATTTTCCCATCTCTGTATAGCTCAAATTCTATTTCTTTACCGGGCTCCGTATTACCTATTTTTTCAAGCACTTTTTGTGGGTTTGCTACCGAAAGCCCTGCAATTTTAATGACGATATCTTGCTCTTCAATACCCGCTTGCCATGCTGGCCCCAAAGGGTCTAAATTAGTAATGCGCATGCCGGTAACCGGCGTTAGGCTGTCGTTTACTTCTTTACCTGTACTATCTACTGCTGTGCCTTCAAAGCCTAAATAGCCGCGTACAACGCGACCATGACGAATGAGTTTACCCATCACTTTTTTAGCAAGTGAGTAAGGAACCGCAAAAAATATTCCTTGAATATTCAAGTTCTCACGCGTTTTAAACTGCGCAGAAGTAATGCCGACTAAATCACCATTGGAGTTAACTAATGCGCCGCCGGAGTTGCCCACGTTAATAGCTGCATCCATTTGCAATAAGTTATTGTAAGGGCTATCTGTAATTTTTTGCTTACCCGTTGCACTAATAATGCCTTGAGTGATTGTTTGCCCTAAGTTAAGCGGGTTGCCTATAGCAAGTACAACATCGCCTACATTTGATACATAGCTATCGTTTACGGGAATCACCGGGAGGTGATCTGCATTGATTTTAAGTAAGGCTAAATCAGTAATGGTATCAAAACCAATTAGTTGCACATCAAAAAAGCGTCGGCCATCGGTTAAGATAACCATAATTTGGTCTGCATTATTCACAACATGGTAGTTAGTAAGAATATAACCGTCTTGCGACATAATGACGCCAGAGCCTAGCTCTTGTACCGTGTTTTTTCTTTTATAACGAGGTTCTTTGGAAATGCTTTCTGAAAAAATAGTAACTACAGAAGGAGCTGCTCGTTTAACTGCATCAGAAAAACTCAGGTGACTCGCACTCATCGCGCTTGGAAGGAGAACATTAGGGAGTAAGGCGGCTCGCATATTAGGGCTGAAAAAAACCACTAAAAAAGCAATACTTAGACCTGCAAATAAAGGGGGGAGAATAAATTTTATTAATTTCAGCACAGTTTTCTTATTATGTAAGTGAGCAATCTCTTTATGATGACATAAAAAAAATAACAGCGGCAAGTGCCACTGTTATTTTTATTACATTAATAGTGCTATTTATTACTGAATTAAAATAAATATAGACTCACGACCACGTTGTACGCCAAGTACGATATTACCTTTAGTGTTTTCGATAATCTTATTCATATCACGAATAGTCTCTACTCGTTGGCGATTCACTTGCATAATAATATCACCTTCTTCAAGGCCAACACGGGCAGAAGGTGAGCGAGGGTCTACAGACGTAACCTCAACACCTTTATTACTATTTTTTTGCACGTTTTCAAGTGTCGCGCCTTGGAACGCAGGATGCAGCTCTTCGCCAGTCGCTGTAACACCTGATGCACCATCAAGAGTTACTTTTACCGTTTTAATTTTACCATCGCGGTAAATACCAAGTTTTATTTCGCGGCCTTCACCTAGCGTAGCAATTTTGCTGCGTAGTTCATGGAAACCACTAATATCACCGCCATTAATGCTAACAATTACGTCACCTGCTTTTATACCTGCTTTACTTGCGGCAGTGTCGTCCATTACTTGCATTACATAAGCACCTTGTTTAACGTCAAGTTGCTGCGCCTTAGCAAGGCCTGCATCAAGTGGGCGGCCAGAGATACCCAGCGACCCTCGGCGTACTTCACCGTGTTCAACAATTTGATCAACTAAGTTTTTCATCATGTTTGATGGAATGGCAAAACCAATACCCACGTTACCGCCAGAAGCACCTAAAATAGCAGTGTTAATACCAATCAATTCACCGTTTAAGTTAACTAGTGCACCACCAGAGTTGCCTTGGTTGATAGCAGCATCGGTTTGAATGAAATCTTCGTAGCCCTCAATATTTAAACCACTACGGCCAAGAGCGCTAACAATACCAGATGTAACTGTGTGGCTAAGTCCAAATGGGTTACCAATAGCGACGGCAAAGTCGCCCACTCGTAAACTATCTGAATTTGCGAGTTTTATTTCAGTTAAGTCATCAGCGTCTATTTGTAAAAGAGCGATGTCTGATTCTGTATCAGTACCAATTTTAGTTGCTTCAAATTCACGGCCATCTTCGAGGGTTACTACCATTTTTTCGGCATCTTGGATTACGTGATTATTAGTGACTACATAACCCTCATCAGCATCAATAATTACCCCAGAGCCTAACCCACTAAATTGACGCTTTTGACTGCGAGGCTGTTGCTGTCCAAAAAAGTATTCAAGCGGATCTGCACGGCGGCGTACTTCTTTTGAGCCTGAAACTTGGATACTTACAACACCTGGAGATATTTTCTCTAGCATGGGGGCAAGAGTTGGTAGTTGTTGACCATTTACTGCAATTGGCATTTTTGCATAAGATGCTACAGGGCTCATTAATAAGCTTGTAGATAGAATAGCTGCGCTGATAAGTGATAATTTCATTTTCATAGTCAGGGGTAACTCCACTTAAGATAAAGCAAAACAAAAAGGGCTACTTTACAGCAGCCCTTTTCGGTTTATTAAGATAAAACAACAAAGCTGTTATATCTAAAGACTATGGGGTCAAAAAAAAGTTCATCAAGATGCTTTAGAATGTTCTGAAACTTTATTTTGACCAGCAAATAAACCTGATTCACCTGATACATAATCAGCGGGTTGCGCTGCAGCAGATGAGCGATCTGAACTACGTTCTTTTAAAGACGCCTGCAATTGCTCAGTGGTTTCTTTAGAAAAGAATGGTTCAGCTGGTGCTTTATTTCTATCTTCTAGAAGAAGCTGGTTTGTTTCTTCAACGTGACTAAGCAGTTGATCATAGTTTTCTTTCATTTTATTTACGAGCTTACCAGTATTCGCTAAATGATCAGCGACATCTTGGCGATACTGCTCAAGCGCACTTTGTGCTTGTTCCGCTTGCTCTTTTAGTTCATCTTGTTTGAACTGTTTTTTAGTTACAAATGCACCAATAAAAAATGCTACAACAGCAACAATAACAATCAAACCTACCCACATAACTGTGCCCATAAAAACTACCCCTTTGGGAAAATAACTAACGAATGCCGATTCAATTATAAATCATACTAAGTGTAATATACCCCGAGTTATGATGCGTGTTAATATGCTTTGCAAATTAAACTGTGTTTTAACTGTAAATAGATATGACTCCTTGGCAAACATACCAACAAGACTTAAAGCGAGATGACTTTGTACACGACGCAGCACAAGAAAATGCTGTGCGCCATTTACAACGTCTATACGATGACCTAACTCAGACAAAGCCAAAACAAAAAGGCTTTTTTGCTAAGCTATTTAGTAAAGAAGAACCTGCGCCTGTAAAAGGTTTGTACTTTTGGGGGGGAGTAGGGCGTGGTAAAACTTATTTAGTTGACACTTTTTACGAATCATTACCGGGCACACGTAAAATGCGTGTGCACTTTCATCGATTTATGCACCGAGTGCATAACGAGCTTAAAAAGCTAAATAATACGGCTAATCCATTAGAAAAAATTGCTGACACTTTTAAAGCAGAAACAGACATTATTTGCTTTGATGAGTTTTTTGTACAAGACATTACTGATGCCATGCTATTAGGTGGCTTAATGGAAGCGCTATTTGCACGGGGCATAGTACTTGTAGCAACCTCTAATATAGTGCCTGATGAACTTTACAGAAATGGCTTACAGCGAGCGCGTTTTATGCCAGCAATTGAGCTTGTTAAAAAAAATACCGAGATAGTTAATGTAGATTCAGGTATTGATTATCGGTTGCGTACCTTAGAGCAAGCCGAAATTTTTCATAGTCCATTAGATAAAGAAGCGGATAAAAACCTATTTGAATACTTCGATAAGCTATCGTCAGAGCCTGGACAATTAGATGAGCCGATAGAGATAGAAGGGCGAAAAATCAAAACGCGTAAAGTAGCTAAATGCGTTGTGATGTTTGAGTTTAGTGAATTGTGCGAAACAGCACGTAGCCAGGTCGATTACATGGAGATTAGCCGCTTATACAATACGGTGATTATTTCTAACGTAAAACAGCTAGGGCAAACTAATGATGATGCTGCTAGACGCTTTATTGCTTTAGTGGATGAATTTTATGAGCGCCATGTAACTTTAATTATATCGGCTGAAAAACCTATTACCGAACTTTATACCCAAGGTAATTTAAACTTTGAATTTAAGCGTTGTATTAGTCGTTTACAAGAAATGCAATCCTTAGAATATTTAGCTAGAGAGCATTTAGTTTAAATAAGTAAGTAAATGTGTAATAGGGCAACTATAAAAAAGAGGTACATATATAGTACTTCTTATTTCTGAAATTTCTTGTGGAAAAAACAACCGGCGAGTAGCAATGTGTTTTAAGTGCTGGTATACTCCCGCGTCTGCCACGTTGCGTTCTATGTCCTCATATAGTCTAGCCACTTGTGAGCGGCGCAAAAGTCTAAAACTCGAAGGGGTTATAGCAAACTTAGAGCAGTAGTTAATATTAACTACTTGTGGTTTTAATTGAAAAACATTGGATTTTTATAAATGAAAACGTTTGTTGCTAAACCAGAAACAGTAAAACGTGACTGGTACGTAGTTGACGCTGAAGGTAAAACTTTAGGTCGCATCGCTACTGAAATCGCTCACCGCCTACGCGGTAAGCATAAAGCTGAATACACTCCTCACGTAGATACTGGTGATTACATCATCGTTATCAACGCTGAAAAAGTTACTGTAACTGGTAACAAATTCAAAGATAAAGTGTACTACGCTCACTCTGGTTTTCCAGGTGGCCTTAAGTCTACTACTTTTGATAAACTTCAAGCTGCAAAGCCTGAAATGATCATCGAGAAAGCTGTAAAAGGCATGTTGCCACGTGGTCCTTTAGGCCGCGCTATGTACCGTAAACTTAAAGTTTACGCAGGTACTGAGCATAACCATGCTGCACAACAGCCTCAGGTTCTAGACATTTAAGGAGCACCATCATGGCAAATCAATACTACGGTACAGGTCGTCGTAAAAGTTCAAGTGCTCGCGTATTCTTACGCCCAGGCACTGGTAACATCGTAATCAACAAACGCTCTCTAGAAGAGTATTTTGGTCGCGAAACAGCACGCATGGTTGTTCATCAAGCTCTTGAGCTAGTTGATATGACTGAAAAATTTGACCTTTACATCACCGTTTCTGGTGGTGGTACAACTGGTCAAGCTGGTGCTATCCGTCACGGTATCACTCGTGCACTTATGGAGTTTGACGAGTCACTACGTCCACAACTTCGTAAAGCAGGTTTTGTTACACGTGATGCACGTAAAGTTGAACGTAAGAAAGTGGGTCTTAAGAAAGCGCGTAAGCGTCCACAGTTCTCAAAACGTTAATCTATACGTTATCAAGAATTCAAAAACCCAGCTTATGCTGGGTTTTTTGTTTTCAAATCAAAAAGTTTACATTTGCTACTTAATTTAAATTTGTTTATAGCGGTCGCCATACTTGGTATTGCTGTAATTAATGATGATCAAATTTATTAATAACTGCGTATTAATCGAACGAAAGTTAAAAAACACTCAGATAGCTGCAAAAAAGTTAAATAATTATCGTAATTAGTTTAAATCCATCAGTTAATTGGTGGAATTTTTTGCTACAATTGGCGTGGAAGTAAAATGAGTGAGTTTAACGACACTATGTACAGTTTTTACTGTTTCCTCTTAGTGGTGTTGATCTCGGTCAGTATATTGTTTTTACAGAAGCGTTATTATAGTCGTTCGGCTTTATTCTCGAGCTAGCTTAATCAAATTTTTGATCAAGTTAGGTTTATTCGAGCATGGGGCTTTGAATAACCTTGTTTTAATCAAGGGTTTTAATTATGATCGCTTCTATTTTAAAAATTTCGAATAATTAACCTGCTGTAACTGATGTTCTCAATATAGCAAGTGTTGAGAATCATAGTGGAGATAAGTGGATGAGCAATGCGCCTGTAGACAATGGCCGACGTCGCTTTTTAACCATAGCTACCTCTGTTGTAGGNGCTGGGGCTGCTGTTCCTTTTATTGCGTCTTGGAATCCAAGTGAGCGAGCTAAATCTGCGGGTGCGCCTGTAGAAGTAGATATCAGCAAACTTGAGCCTGGACAATTAATACGTGTCGAGTGGCGTGGTAAACCTGTATGGGTTGTATCACGTACCCCAAAAATGCTTGAGCAGATGAAAGAACATGAAGGTCAACTTCGTGATCCGCAATCGCAAGAGCCACAACAATTAGAATCATCAACAAATGATTACCGTTCATTACGTCCAGAAATATTTTTGGCTGTAGGTATTTGTACGCATTTAGGATGTTCACCAGGCTTTTTACAAGGTAATTTTGGTGAGAAAGTAGAAGGGACTGATGACGGTTTCTACTGCCCGTGCCACGGTTCTAAATTTGATATGGCTGGTCGAGTATTTCAATCGGTACCTGCACCATTAAACTTAGAAATACCACCTTATACTTTTCTAGATGACACCACTATTTTAGTGGGCGAAGAAAGAGGGGTAGCCTAATGTTTGGTAAGATTATTGGTTGGATAGACGACCGAATCCCAATGACACGTGTTTGGAACATGCACATTGCACAGTATCCAGCACCTAAAAACTTTAACTTCTGGTACTTTTTTGGCTCACTAGCCATGTTAGTACTAGTAAACCAAATCCTAACAGGTATTTGGTTGACGATGAACTTTGTTCCGTCTGCTGAAGGTGCTTTTGCCTCGGTAGAGTACATCATGCGTGATGTAGAATATGGCTGGTTACTACGTTACTTGCACTCAACAGGTGCATCAGCGTTTTTCATCGTTGTATATATGCATATGTTCCGTGGCATGATCTACGGTTCTTACCAAAAACCGCGTGAATTACTGTGGTTATTTGGTATGTTCATTTTCTTAGCGCTAATGGCTGAAGCATTCATGGGATACTTATTACCATGGGGCCAAATGTCGTTCTGGGGCGCACAAGTAATCATTTCATTATTCGGTGCTATTCCGGTTATTGGTGATGACTTAACACTTTGGATCCGTGGTGACTACGTAATATCAGGTGCAACGCTTAATCGCTTCTTTGCATTACATGTAATTGCACTACCACTGGTTATTGTAATCTTAGTTTTCTTACACATTGTTGCTCTACACGAAGTGGGTTCAAATAACCCTGAAGGTATTGAGATTAAACGTAAGAAAGGCTCAGTAGCTGAAGAAGATAAGCCTAAATTTAAATTCCATGAGTATTACACTAACAAAAAAGACATTGTTGATGCGATACCGTTCCACCCTTACTACACAGTTAAAGATATTGTGGGTGTGGTTGGTTTCTTAATACTGTTTTGTTGGGTTGTGTTCTTTATGCCGGCGATGAATGGCTTCTTTTTAGAAGGTCCAAACTTCGAGGCAGCTAACCCACTTAAGACACCTGAGCATATTTTCCCGGTTTGGTACTTTACGCCATTCTATGCAATCTTACGTGCAATCCCTGATAAGCTAATCGGTGTTGCGGCGATGGGTGCATCGATTGTAGTACTTGCATTACTACCTTGGATTGACCGTGGTAGAGTTAAATCGGTTCGTTACCGTTGTGGTTTCCATAAATGGAACATTGCAGGCTTTGTTGTAACTTTCGTTCTTCTTGGTTGGGTTGGTGCAACTCCACAAACTGATATGAAAACGATTATTTCTCAAATCTGTACTGTGACTTACTTTATGTTCTTCGTACTGTTGTTTGTATACAGTAAGAACGAAAAAACTAAGCCATTGCCAGAGAGGTTAACGAAATGATGAAGAAGCTTATTATTGGTTTATTTGCTTTATCAGTAAACTTGTTGCCTAACATGGTTATGGCAGCAGGTCCGTCGGTTCCTTTAATGGAAGCGAATAACGACCTTACTGATCAACCATCTTTACAACGCGGTGCAAAGTTGTTCATGAACTACTGTCTTGGTTGTCACCAAATGCAGTATCAACGTTATGAGCGTACTTTTCGTGATATCGGTATCCCAACAGAAGTTGGTTTAGAGCAGTTAATTTTTGACGGCTCTAAAGTCGGTAGCCATATCACAAACGCAATTACAAAAGATGATGCAGCAAAATGGTTTGGTGCGGCTCCGCCGGATTTAACTCTTATTGCACGTGTAAAATCACCAGATTATATTTACACGTACCTAAAATCGTTTTATAAAGATGAATCTCGCCCGTTTGGAGTTAACAATATTGTTTTTCCATCGGTAGGTATGCCTCATGTTCTTCAAGAACTACAAGGTTTACCAACGCCTATCACTAAAGAAGTAGAAGAACATGGCCACACTGTGACCAAAGTTATTGCTACTGAAACTGATGGTACGGGTGAATTAAGCGTAGATGAATACGACCAAGCGGCTCGTGATTTAACAAACTTCCTTGAGTACGTGGGTGAACCTTCACGTCTTGAATCGGAAGCGCTAGGTATTAAGGTAATAGGATTCTTAATAATTCTATTTATCTTGGCATTTATGCTTAAGAAAGAATACTGGAGAGATGTTCATTAAGTTGAACATTTTTAAAGGTAATTTTGCAATAGGGGCTTAAGCCCCTTTTGCTGTTTTAGTTATTTAATGGAGGTATAGGCATGGCCGTAGCTGCCAATAAGCGCCCTGTAATGACCCTTTTTTCTGGTGCTAACTGTATGTATAGCCACCAAGTACGTATTGTACTTGCGGAAAAAGGTGTAAGTGTAGATATTCATTTGGCTGAAAAAGATAACTTGCCAGAAGCACTTCACGAAATTAACCCTTACGGCACAGTGCCAACACTGATTGACCGTGAGCTTGGTTTATACCAGGCAAACATCATCATGGAATACCTTGATGAGCGTTTTCCTCATCCTCCACTAATGCCTGTTTACCCGGTAATGCGTGGTCGTAGCCGCTTAATGATGCATCGTATTGATACTGATTGGTACAGCCTAGCTGACAAAATCAGTAACAACACGTCAGATGCTGCTCAAGCTCGTAAAGAGCTAACAGAAGCATTACTTGCTGTAGCACCTATTTTTAGCGAAGCACCTTACTTTATGAGTGAAGAGTTTAGCTTAGTAGATTGTTATTTAGCTCCACTATTATGGCGTTTACCAGAGTTTGGTATTGAGCTGAATGGTGCAGGTTCTAAAGAGCTTAAAGAGTATATGATCCGTTTATTTGAACGTGAGTCATTCCAAGCCTCTTTAACTGAAGCTGAGCGTGAGATCCGTTTATAATGACGCCTAATCGTCCTTATTTATTACGTGCTTTTTTTGATTGGATAGTCGATAACGAGTGTACACCGCATTTAGTGGTAGACGCTGGGTTTGCAAATGTACAAGTGCCAACACAGTTTGTTCAAGACGGACAAATTGTTTTAAACATAAGTCCATCAGCGGTCACACAGTTTTCGTTAGACTTAACTCAACTTAGCTTCAATGCGCGCTTTGGTGGTCAGCCAATGCAAGTGTATGTGCCTCTAGGTGCTGTGCTTGCAATATACGCGCGTGAAAATGGCGAAGGAACAGTCTTTACTACAGATGAGTTTTTAGAGGACGAAGACGATTTTGTGCCTGAGCTTGAAAGTGTTGATTCATCAGCTGAATTTATTGATGAAACACCACCAGAAAAGCCACAGAAGAAAAAAGGCTCTCATTTACGCGTTATTAAATAATAAGTAAATGCAAAAAAAACCGCTTAATAAGCGGTTTTTTTATGTCTGTGTTTAACTTTACATATATTCAAACACTTTAATTACACGCTCTACGCCTGATACATTACGGGCTATATTTACCGCCTGGGTAGATTCAGAGTCAGACACTAAACCCATTAAAAATACTTCAGCGTTTTCTGTAACCACTTTAATATTATTACTGCTAATGTCTTTTGCGGTGAGTAGCTGGCCTTTTACTTTAGAAGTAAGCCAAGAGTCGTGAGTTTGTGTAGTAATGCCAATATTTGAACCAATACGAATTTGGTTATGTATCTTACGAATACCTGAAACGCCCTCAATGGTACGCTGTGCTTCGTTTCTCATTTCTTCATTAGATACTTGGCCTACAAGTAAAACAATACCGTTAACGCTTACAGCGCTTATATTGGCAAACTTTTCAAGGCGTTCTACTTCGCTAAGTGCAATACTCGCTTTTATTTCAATATTGTTATCGTCAATTTGAGAGCCAATGGTACGGCGATCGTTCGCTGCAGTTACTGCACTGGCTGTACCTGCAACAACAGCAGCTGCGCAGCCTTGTAGTAATACAACAGTACCTAAAACAATAAGAGAGCGTTTAAACATAATTTTCATCCTGAGGGAAAAGCGTTAAATCAACAAGTTCGCTTAAACAATGTAAGTTAACTAAATGGGATTCGATAATGCGGCTAGGGCGTTTAGATGGGGATCTAATTTCAACATCGTTAGGGCCAAGTAGGCCAACCAACTCGCCACCATCATCACCAACCATAACTATGACCTTCATATCTTTAGTTAGTGCAGCTTCAACGGCAGAAATAACATGTTTTTCGTTACCGTTAATAGCCAGTACAAGCAATAAATCACCTTGCTGGGCAAAAGCGCGGACTTGACGAGCAAATGTATCGTGATCGTCTACCTGAGTACTTTGTCCAAGGTTAACGTTTTCTTGCGATAGAGCAATTGCCGGCAAACAAGGACGCTCGGTTTCATAGTGATTAACCAATACACCCGCCATGTGCTGGGCGAGCATGTGGCAATTAGCAGTACCGCAGCAAATGAGTTTATTTCCGTTGATCAGACTTTGTGCAATAGTAAATGCAGCTGACTCAAGCGCACTAGGTAGCACTTCACCAGCAGCGATTTGAACTTGAATGCTTTCTGTAAAAATTTCTTTAATTGTGTCTTGCATAGCCTACCAATAATTTATCTTTGTATTTGCGTTTAAAATACATTTTTAAGCCAATTAATATTAGGAGATGCTTCTCCTGTAATGGCTACATAATCAATTCTTAGTGCTTGGTTAGTTAAATTTTTAGCTGCTAAGTAATGATAAATACTACGTTTTAATCGAGCTTGTTTTTGTGGGCTAAGTGCATAGTTGGCACCGCCACGGGCATTATTTTTGCGAAACTTGACCTCAATGAATACAAGGGTGTCGCCTTCTTTCATAATGACATCAAGCTCGCCAAAGGGGCAGTAATAATTACGTTCAATGGGTGTTAAGCCCTGAGTAACTAAGTATTTTTGCGCTTCAAGCTCATAATACTGGCCTTTTTCGCGACTATTGTGCCACAGCTCTTTAAACCACGACATGCCGCCCCCTTAACTTAATAAAGTTTAATTTATAGTTTGTATATCACCCGCTGATTGCATAAACAATGGTACCGGGCGTTGTGTTTCTAATTGCACAGGCTTAATGCGACGGTTTGTATATTGAGCCCAGTCGAGCATACGTTCTATATGGCCGCTGGTATTAACAGATAGCTTACCGCTTAAACCACTATATTGGTTGCCAGGCATTACGCTTAACTGTCTAATGTCATGTAATATTGATACTGCATCGTACGCCATTGCAAATAAGCGTTGGCTAATATCAATTTGCTCAGGCCATAGAGAGTTGTACTGCTGGCGTAAATTATGTTGTTTAATTTGTGAATCAAGCATCCACGGTAATTCAGTGAAGTATAGGCCGTCTAAGTCGCCTTTGTCTGTACTGTCAATTTGCTTACTATGACTTTTAGAGCTTGCATAAAGTGGGATACGATCAGCAAATGTACTGACGTTTACATCAAGGTAAGGTTTAATTAAGCGAGTTTCTATTGCATCACCCAAAATATAAATAACGTCTATATCACTGCGTGAACGCGTTTCGTTTTCTACTTCTTGCCTAAATAATGCTTTAACTGTTTGTATGCGATCTTTTGACTTATCAACTTCTAATAAGCTGGTAATTGTGTTCGGCATATCTTTTTTATCGTTATAAAAACCTATTTGTGGCTTGGTTTCGCTGTAGCGTTGCCACTGTAGGTTAAAATAATCAACTAAACGTTGGCCATTTGCATTATTTGGCGCAAGCAGCATAGGCTTTTGATAGCCCTTAGTTAAAAAGTGTTCCAGAGCTTGTTGTACTTCGTGCTCAGGGTTCAATGCAAAGTAATAATGCTGAAGCGAAATGCGCTCACCATCAAAGGTGTTTAAATGCAGTACCGGAGTATCAATAAGAGTTTGTGCATTGGCTAGTTTATCAATATTTGCTTTAAGTAGAGGACCAATTACAAAATCAGGCTTTATTTCTTCAAGTTGCGCTGCGATTTCCTCAGTGCTTAGGTTTTCATCAATAAAAATAGTGTCGTTGATAGTTCGCGTATCAAGTGCAGCTAACACACCGGCTTTAAGGGCATCACCTAAGCGTTCGTTAGGGCCTGATTGTGGAAACAACACAACTAAACGCTCTATATTGATAGGGGCGAGCTCAGTAAGCATTTCATCCTGTTCAGGTAATACAGAAAAAGCCGGATGCCCAATATAGCGTCTGCGCCAATTATTAATTGCTTGGTCTAGCTCCACGCCGCTACTTGCATATACTTGATAGTATAGACCAAGGTTTACCCAGCCTTGCTGGATAACCGAACCACGGTTAAAACGTTCAAGCGCATATGAAGAGAGCTGTTTTAAGTTATCCCACAAATTTTGATTGAGCTGAGAGATTTCTATATTGTTTTTTGTGGCTGTTTCAGAGGCTCTAAAGAAATAGGGGGCAGCTTTTTTTGGAAAATTTTGCGATGCATAAATACTGGCCGTTAAAAACTGATGCCATGCAAAATGCTCGGGTTGAGTAAGTTGTCCGTCTAGCGATTGCAAAATCACCAAAGCTTGATCATTCTTATTCTGTTGTTTTTGTGCAAATGCAATATAAAGACGGTTTTGGATTTGATCAACACTTGCGGTTAATTCAAGCTCATTACCGATTTTCTCTAACAAAGGCCAGTTTTGCTCACTAATTGCAGCATCGCGGGCGCTATACAATAACTGTATTTTATCGGCACCTTGGCGGTTTTGCGCCAATTGGTAGATAGATTGCGCACTGGTTGCCTGATTTTGCAGTGCATTAGTGCGGTTACTTACGTTATCGCTGTTTTTAGTTGGTTTTTCGGTTGTGCTACACGCCGATAACCCTGACAATATAATTAATAGACTAACTAGTTTAAGTCGCACAATGATTTCCCAATACGTTAACGCGATTTGCTTATATTACTGACTGACGCAGGAGACCTCAATGTTAAATGAGGAGAATTCACAGAAAATTGGCACTCTTTACATTGTTGCCACCCCAATTGGCAATTATGACGACTTAAGTCACCGTGCCATTGCGACATTATCGCAAGTTGACTTAATAGCTGCTGAAGACACTCGCCATACCGGCAAGCTACTTAGCCACTTTGGAATTAAGGCAAAAACGTTTGCATTACACGACCACAACGAAAAGCAAAAAGCACAGCAAATTATTGATCAACTTAATCAAGGTTTAAATATTGCTTTAGTATCTGACGCTGGTACACCGCTAATTAGTGATCCAGGCTACGCTGTGGTAAATCTATGTCGCGAACAAGGCGCTCATGTTACACCTGTTCCAGGTGCATGTGCTGCAATTACAGCCGTATGTTGTTCAGGCTTACCAACTGACCGCTTTCAGTTTATTGGTTTCACGCCAGCTAAAAGCAAAGCTCGCCAAGACTTTTTTACCGAAGCTGTTAACTCAGGCATTACCAGCATAATGTACGAAAGTACGCACCGTATTATGGCAAGCCTTGATGATTTAGCACTAGCCCTTGGAGATGAGCAGCAAGTCGTGTTTGCTAAAGAGCTAACCAAAACCTTTGAAACATTTTTTAATGGTAGTGTAAGTGAGCTTAAACAATTTTTAACTGATGATCCTACCAAGCAGCGCGGCGAAATAGTGCTTATGCTTGCGGGTAAACCAAAGCAAATAGACGATGTTCCGCCAGAAGCGCGCAAAATGCTGGCACTTCTTGAGAGTGAAATGCCAATGAAAAAAGCCTGTGGCGTTGTAGCCGAATACTTTGGTATGAAGAAAAACGCTTTATATAAAACAATTATTGAAGAAAAAGAGTAAATTTTACTGCGCTTAGTATTAGCCTCATGTATACTGCGCGCCGAGTCAGCCAAGATGATCGCTGCCTGTGACGAAAATGATCAGGGGGAGGAAAGTCCGGGCTCCATAGGGCAGAGTGCCAGCTAACGGCTGGGGGGNCCGCCAATCTCGATTGGTAAGGGTGAAAGGGTGCGGTAAGAGCGCACCGGGCCGCTAGTAATAGTCGGTTGCAAGGTAAACTCCACTCGGAGCAAGACCAAATAGGGTTCTATCATTTTAAATAATGAACGCGTGGCCCACGTGAGAACCGGGTAGGTTGCTTGAGCCATAGAGCGATTTATGGCCTAGACGAATGATTATCACTTTCTTCGGAAAGGACAAAACCCGGCTTATAGGCTGACTCACTCATTCAATAAAAAGCCCGCAGTTAATACTGCGGGCTTTTTTGTGTCTAAATTTTAGTTAATACAACTTCAGCATCTTTAAATAATATTTTTACCTTGTTCTGGATCGCGAGATTGCTCTGCTTGTTCACGTATTTCGTCGGTATCACTGCTTACATCATCAAGTGTTTTAGTTTGATCAACTGTTTCATTCTTTTCGTTTTGTATTTGCGATGGTTGTTCTTCCCCGAAACTAGAAACATTTTCATTAGGGTCGGTGAGTATAATTCTCTCTCGTGCGTCATCAGGCATACTGATGCTTTGTTTTGTGAATTCATTGACTAATTCGCGCATAAGCTGGGAAGCTACTTTTAATGGACTGTGTTGCTCGCTATTAACCCAAAAATACAAAACGAAGTTAATAGTAGATGAGCCTAAGTTTTTTATTAAAACTTGCGCGGGTGGATCGCTAAGCACCGCATTTTGTTGATTGGCAATATCTAGGGCGAGGGTTTGTGTGCTGCGTATATCGTTATCATAGCCAATACCAATTTCTACTTTTCCGCGCATTTTTGGATTGGCAGTCAGGTTTTTAATAGTATTTTTATATACCGTCGCATTGGGTATTTGAATATGATTGCCATCGTAATCAACAAGTGTGGTTGCTCTTGCGGTTACTTTTTTAACAACACCTAAACGATTGTCTACTTCAATTACATCGTCGATTTTAAAAGGCCTTTGTATGCTCAGTAATAAACTAGCGATAAAGTTCTCAGCTATGTCTCTAAAGGCAAAACCTAATATAAGTCCTATTAGTCCCGTTCCACTCATAATGGCAACAGCAAACTCGGTAAGCCCTGCTAAGCGCAGGAATAAGTACACGCCAAATAAAATAATTAAAGTGCTTATACTGCGCCTAACAACTAGATGAACTAGTTTACTGTCAGTCATGTAGTCAATAGGCTTTATAAGCAATCGAGAAAGTGGCCCTGCAATTAAATAGCTTAATGCTAAAAGTATTATACCGAGTAATAGTGTGGGTAATATTTGCGCTGTTGCATGAAGTAATTGCACAGCTTGTTCATGAAAAAACTGCCACGTAAACACATCGCCTTGAAAACTTTGTGTGCTGGGAAGCGTATTGATTAAAGCTATAATGTTTGATTGGCTACTAGGCATGGCTTATCGTCCGTGTTTGGTTTTTATAATCGTTAATATTAGGTAACAGCAAGTTTAGTACCAAATACTTTATTTAACTTGGCAAACATTTTGCTGTAGTAATGTAATACAAATATTGAGGTTTAGAATGAAAGAAGCTAAACGAGGACAGCAAGCTGAGCAGCCTGGTCATATCCCTTTTATAGGTTGGTGGGATATTGTTAAGCGCATTTTTAAGCAAATGAGTGAAGATAACTTATCTATAGTGGCAGCGGGTGTGGCATTTTATGCGTTACTTGCTATTTTTCCGGCCATTGCGGCGATGGTATCTGTGTATGCATACTTTTCATCCCCTGCAGATATTAGTGATCATTTAAGTAAAATAGTTACTTTGCTCCCACCAAGTACCAGTGAACTAATCTTATCTCAGGTTTCTAGCCTTGCAAAAACATCAAGTGCCAGCTTGAGCTTAAGTGCAATTGGTACGCTTATACTTACCATTTGGAGTAGTTCTAAGGGCAGCCAAGCACTTATTACTGCGTGTAATATTAGTTATCGTGAATATGATAAACGTTCATTTTTTAAAGCTCAATTAGTACGCTTTTTATTTTCGGTAGGGGCGATTGTTGTCGCAATTTTTGCGTTATTAATTATTGGTATTTTACCTATTGTGCTTAATTTAGTGGGGCTAAAAGAAAGTATAGATTTATTAATTAAACTCATCTCTTGGCCATTATTAGCTTTTACCTTTAATTTTGCATTGGTACTTTTATATCGTTATGCCCCACACCGTAAACCGGCCAAATGGCGTTGGATCACGATGGGTTCGTCTATTGCTACTGTACTTTGGATTTTGGCATCTATAGGTTTTTCTTTTTATGTGTCGCGTTTTTCTAGTTACAACGAAACTTACGGCTCACTAGGTGGTGTAGTGATCATGTTGATGTGGTTGTATATCAGCGCTTATATAATCACATTAGGTGCTGTTATTAATGCAGCTACTGAGCAGCAAACAGGTAAAGACAGTACTATAGGCCCAGCTAAAGAGCGTGGGCAGCGAGGCGCCTATGTGGCAGATCACCTCGATGTAAAAAACGAATAGCTATTAGCTAAAGTTAGTGAGAGCTATAAGCTGCTCTTTAAACTCTTGTGCTGCAGGACCAAGCCTGTCGTTGTCGTTGCACATTAAATATAAATTAAGGGTACGGGTTGTACCTTGGTCTAAATTAAGTGGGATGAGCGTTTTATCTTCAATTAAATGTGCTATTTGTGTTTTTGGCAGCCAAGCGTAACCCAAATTTTGATTAACCATATCAATAGAGTTGCGTAAATGGCTGACTGTCCAGCGCATATCAGCACCTAACCAGCCATCATTGTGACTGGTGTGGGTTGCTGAGTCGCGAACTACTATTTGCCGGTGTAGCTTTAAATCGCGAAAGTTGAGTTGTTCAGTTTGTTGGTGTAATACATGGTCTTTATGCGCAACGGCTATAAACTCTATATCGCATAACGTACTGCAACTAATTCCATAGATAGGAATTGATGAAATGGCTAAATCAACCACTGAGTTATGTAGTAATTCGTTTGCACCGGTTAGCACGCTTTCTACTAAATCAATCTTTAAAAGCGGGTAAAGTTCACTCGTTTTAGCAAGTGCCTGGTATAAAATGGTGTGTGGAAAAACTTCATCAACAGCTATTTTTAATGTGCTTTCTACGCCTTCGCTTAGTGTACTTGCTACCGATTCTATTTTAGTTGCTTCTTCAATTAAAAATTCAGCTCTGCGTAAAATTAGTTTACCGCTATCGGTTAAAAATGCTTTACGACCTTTTACTTCAAGCAACTTAATTTGCAAGGCGGCTTCAAGTTTTTGAACAGCATGGTGTACGGTTGACTGACTTTTATGTACAGCCGCACTTGCGCCTGCAAATCCGCCGTGATCCACAACCGCTTTAAACATTCGCCATTGCTCTAATGTTGCTTTTGCCATTTTTAAATCCTGTTACTACTTATATCTGATTGCTTAACTTGACCGCGCAGACGCATTATTTATTGCGTAACAGTAATTTTTTGTTTATTTATTTTAATAAAGCGACTTTTTTATCAGATAGAAGTGCCGTAAAGCTGCTTTTATTTAAAGGTCTTGAAAATAAATAACCTTGTCCGTAATCACATCCGGCTTCAAGTAATAGCTGCATTTGTAATTTAGTTTCAATTCCTTCGGCGATTACTTTTAAGCCCAGTTGATGCGCCATAACAATTATTGCTTCACACAGTGCAAGTTCTTGACTGCCTACTTGGATATTATCAACAAAACGTTTATCTATTTTTAAATAATCGGTATCCATTTCTTGTAAGTAAGCGAGTGACGAATATCCTGTACCAAAATCATCAAGGGCAAGCTGCATACCTGATTTTACTATTTCTTTTAAGCGACGTTGCGTTAATGCTTCGGGGTTAATCATTAGGCCTTCAGTTATTTCTGCCACAATTGAGGATGCAGGTAATTTTGCAGCTTTTAGCATATCGTACCATTCATCTATACCACTCTCTGGCGTGGATAACTGCACTGGCGACACGTTTACACTTATTTGAAAAGTATCATCAGTTAGGGTTTTTATATCGTTAAGCGTTTGCAAGGTTTGAGCAAATACAAATTGGCCAATTGCATTTATTTGCCTGGTCTCTTCAGCAAGTGAAATAAATGCGACAGGGCTAATTAGGCCTTTTTCGGGATGTTGCCAACGAATAAGTGCTTCAGCTTTATGAATATGTAAATCATTCAAAGCAACAATGGGCTGATAAAACAATTCAAATTGTTCAAGTTCAATGGCACTTCGTAAGTCTTTTAATAGCACCATGCGCGCGTGTGCATATTCGCGCATGTCAGCAGAGAAAAACTCAAAACAGTTACGACCATTACTTTTTGCTTTATACATAGCCTGATCGGCTGCTTTTAAAAGCTGTTCAGTATTTTCACCATCATTAGGGGCGCATGCTATGCCCATGCTGGCGCTAATAAATAACTCTTCGTTTTCAAGATGCAAAGCCGACGATAGGTTAAGCAAAATATTACTGGCAATTTGATTAATATGACGCGTACTTTTTATACGATTAAACACAATAACAAACTCATCACCACCAATACGTGCCACAAACTCAGCATTTTTTGCCGACTGAACTATGCGTTGCGATACGAGTTTTAATAAGTTATCGCCATAGTGATGGCCTAATGTGTCATTAATATCTTTAAAGTGATCTATATCTAAAAGCATGACAACCAATTGATTGTCGGGAGTAACAATGCTTGAAAATCGTTGATTTAATCGCTCCTTTAACTCTAAACGATTTGGTAAGTCAGTTAGGTGATCATAGTGAGCTTGTCGCCAAATTGTTTCATCGGCTTGTTTTTTCTCAGTAAGGTCTGTAAATATCGCGATTCGACGAATAGGTGCGTTGTT
Organism: Pseudoalteromonas sp. TAE79; assembly: GCF_000498015.1. NCBI lineage: Bacteria > Pseudomonadati > Pseudomonadota > Gammaproteobacteria > Alteromonadales > Pseudoalteromonadaceae > Pseudoalteromonas > Pseudoalteromonas sp. TAE79. The sequence goes on along the minus strand of NZ_AUTL01000277.1, from coordinate 20,925 downwards.
TGTATCATAAACCGTATCGATTGTGAGCCACTCAGAGTAAAGCTGCCCGTTCTTTTTACGGTTAATAACCTCGCCTTGCCAGCGGCCTGTTTGCTGTAATTCAGACCACATTTTATTGTAAAAATTCTTATCATGTTTTCCTGATGAAAGAATTGAAGAGGAGCGCCCAATAACTTCTTCTTTACTATATAAAGTCGTTTTGCAAAACGCAGGGTTTACATCAAATATTATACCCGCTGGATCGGTGATTATCATGCCTTCACTACTGTTGTTATACACTAGCAAGGCAAGGTGGAGTGCTTCTTCATTTATTTTTCGTTGTGTTATATCCCTTAGCACAACAACGTATTCATTTTTACTTTGCATTGCACTAATACGTGCTTCAAAGCTACGTTTAGGATCTGATTTTTCGAGTGTAAATTCTAAATTACTCGAAACATCAAGCTTAGATAACTGCGATAACAAAAGCTGCACATTGTTGTGAGAAAGTATTGATGATAAATGAGGTGCTGCAGTGCTGTTTGGGTTTACTTGAGGCTTAAATTGCCCCGTTATGTTGAGAATATCGCCATGGATGTTAATTCTAACGTAACTGTCGGGTAGAGTATTAAGCAAGCTGGTAAGCTCATCGTGCTTGTTTTTTAAATTAGCCTCGGCTGTTAACCTGGTTTGCGCCATTGATTTAAAGCGCTGATAGAGAGTATTTAGCTCTGGATTATTTGGCTGTATTTTTTGTGACGGCATTTCGCCCTTAGCCAACACGTTTGTTGCATTTGTTAGATTATTAATTGGGTCGATAATGCTGGTTTTAAGCAGCTTACGTGCAATTAAACATAGCACTAGCAGTGATAAAATAAACATACCAATCGCTATAAAAAAATTATTATTTATTTGCTTTAAAGCATGTGTAATAGGAAGTGCAATATGTATATTTAAGCTGTTATTACTCGGATCTTTATAAATAATAGAGTGATGAAGCATTCGATCTTCACCCTTAATAGATTTTATTTTTGTTGATGCCTCATTATCAATCGAAGAATCAGTTGCTAATAAAGTCTTTGCAATATTATCGCCAAGGGCTGCAGTTGTTGGTGGGTAACGCGCTAAAATTTTTCCATTAGAATCAGCGATTGCAGCAATAGAGCCAGGTGGCAGTTCAATATTATTAAAAGCATTGTTCCACCAGTCAAGCGCAACAACGATAACTACAACGCCCTGAATTACATTTTTTTTATTAATGATAGGTAACGCAAAGCTAAGGGTGTTTTTTTGCAAGTTTCTATCGTGCTGAAAATAACCTACTGACAATTGGTTACTTTTTAAGGCATTTTGAAAATACGCACGATCTGCAATACTTATTGTTTTGGTTAATCCGCTTGTTGTACACATAACAATGCCATTTGGATCTATAATCCCGATATTGGCAACATGGGCATAAATAGCTCTAAATTGATTAAAATAATTAGGGCATGACGTAGCTAGATCTTCTTTCTTACTTTCCTCTTTAGCCAAATAACGCGCTAAACGGTCAATATCATCGACTAAGTGCTTTTGCTGTAAAATTAATTGCTTAGCAATGTTTTCTACTTTTTTTTCACTTTGCTCAATAGAGTGGTGGCGTTCAAGCAGCAGAGTAAAAATAATTACAGCGGTGCCCGGAATACTTAGCAATATAAGCAAACGATAAAGCTGATGTTTGAGAGAATAAGTAAAAATAACCATTCCTTAGTTTCGTATTTTGCAATAACAATTGTAGCCAAATTCACTCCAAATAACCATAGTAATTATAAGGTTGAAAATGTAACAAATGAATCAATGTCGTTCTATTTTATAGAACCTTAAGCTCGATTTAAAGACATAGTTATTTTGTTTAATGAATGATTTAATAGCCTCATAAACTTATTCTTTAGAGTGAATTAAAAAATGAAAATATCAAAAATACTTACAGCTTATGCAACTCAAGATGGCGATGGCGTGAGCATTAGCCGTATACCTGGGTTTGATGGTAAATATTTAGATCCGTTTTTGATGATTGATGAACTTAAGTCAGACGACAAAAAAGATTATATGGGAGGCTTTCCAGAGCATCCGCACCGAGGAATTGAAACGTTTACTTATATTCTAAAAGGTGGCTTTGAACATCGTGACCAAATGGGTAACAAAGAAGCAATTAAAGCAGGCGATGTGCAATGGATGAGCACAGGGCGCGGCGTCATGCACAGTGAAATGCCACTCGCTGATGCTATAGATGGTCTGCATGGCTTTCAAATTTGGATAAACATGCCAAGCGCAGAAAAAATGCGTGATTCACGTTATCAAGATACGACTAAAAACCCAGCTCCTAGTTTTACAAATACGCAAGGCGTGACGTTAAAAGCACTTGCGGGATCGTGGCAGTTCGAAAGTGAAACGCTTGCAAGCGAGCTGCAAAGTTTAGCTGCTAATGCGGCGCTCGCTGATATTACATTACCTGCTGGTAAAAGCACTTATTTAGAGCCTCTTAGCCAACAAAAAGTAATGCTTTATATTCATAGCGGCTCACTAATAATGAGCGACAATCAAGCAATACCAGCGGGTAAGTTACTTATTTTAGAACCAGGCAGTGATATTAATATTAGCTCTGAGCACGGCGCTGGTGTTTTGGTTTTAGCAGGCGATCCACTTAATCAACCTATTGCTCATATGGGGCCGTTTGTAATGACGACGCAAGCAGAAGTACAGCAAGCAGTGCGTGATTATCAAAACGGTGAGTTTGGCAAAATATAACGGTATTTTAGGAGAGTTTTATGGGATTATTAGTTAACGGCCAATGGCAAGATAAATGGTACGACACAGATTCAAGTAACGGTAAGTTTGAACGCGAAACGGCGCAGTTACGTCACTGGGTAACTGTTGATGGTAGCGCTGGAATAACGGGCGAGGCCGGATTTAAAGCACAAGCGAACAGGTATCATTTATATGTGTCACTTGCGTGTCCTTGGGCGCATCGAACGCTTATATTTAGAGCGTTAAAAGGGTTGCAAGATTTAATTACGGTGTCGGTTGTTAGCCCTGATATGCTTGATAGTGGTTGGGCTTTTGATACGCAAAACCACAGTACTGGTGATGCTTTATTTAATAGTAACTACTTACATCAAGTGTATATAAAAAATAATCCTAAGTATTCCGGGCGAGTTACCGTACCCGTATTGTGGGATAAAAAGCTAAATAAAATTGTCAGTAATGAGTCTGCCGATATTATACGTATGTTCAATAGTGCATTTAATGAATTAACAGGTAATAATGATGATTACTACCCAGAGGCACTACGACCAAAAATTGATGAATTAAATGCGTTGATTTATCCAAATATAAATAATGGTGTTTATCGTACGGGATTCGCAACAACTCAAGATGCATACGAAGAGGCGTTTAACGATTTATTCAAAGCACTCGATAAAGTAGAAGGGATACTGAGCAAGCAGCGTTATTTAACAGGTAATAGGCTCACCGAGGCAGATTGGCGACTATTCACTACACTCATTCGGTTTGATAGTGTGTACGTTGGCCATTTTAAATGTAATTTACGCACAATTGAAAGCTATCCTGCATTAAGTGGATACCTTAGGGAGCTATATCAAGTTAAAGGAGTGGCTCAAACAGTTGATTTTTATCATATTAAGCGTCATTACTATTTTAGTCACACAATGATCAACCCAACACAAGTTGTGCCAAGTGGTCCAAGTATTGATTACTTATCTGATCACGGTAGAAATGTTTAGCGCTTAAGCTATTAAGTTCACTAGCCAGCCGTATTTTCTTACGAAGCTGGTTTCGCTTTTACCCGCTTGTACTGCTGCACCTGCGATAAAGGCACTTGAAAGCCCAACTTTGGTTACGGCAAAACGCTTTAGTCTATATTGGAACGCTGCATGATGTTGGCGTTTCAATTCACTGCGCGTATCCATTTGCTTACATAGAGCATCAACGTTTTCATTAGGTGCTTTAATTAAGTAGTTAACTAACATACTAATTTCCTTGTAGGTTAAATAGCTGCTTTAAACTTTTAAGCGTTTTACTAAAGCCAATTTTATTGCTTAAGTAAACTGTATTTTTCCAAAGCCATATTAAACAAGCAACTTGTAGCAAAGTAGCTGTTGCAATACTTAGCCATACCGACCCAAAAACATCGTATACACCGTATCCAACAGCACCTAGAAATCCTGCCCACAACAAAACCAAACCACTGGCAAAGCATCCTAAAAATATAGTGATCAATGCAAGCGATCTAAGCGATAACCGCCATTCGGCTTTAGCAAGCTGGTGGGTGATCTTTCCTTGAGTTTGGTAATCATCCTTGAGCTGCTTAGAATACTCTAAAAGCATTGCAACATGATCTTGCCAATCGTCCTTTTGGCTATGTTGCTCAGTAGTTTGGTCTTGCGCATTACCATCCTTGGTTGCTGTTGTTTGTGGGTTATTCATCACTAATTACTTACGACGAAGTAGTGATGTGATTAGCATACCCGCAGCAAAAGCAATACCCGCAGTTGCTAATGGATTTTCAGAAGCAAAAGCACGAGTTTTTGCAGTACATTCGCTTAGTTTTTCACGTGCGATAAGTTGTTTTTCGCTCAATGCATCTGCTGAGCTAGAAGCTCCTTTACGCACACTGCTTTCAGCTGTTGCAGCTTTGCTAGAAAGTGCATCTACAGCATCGTGCGCCGCTGATGTTGCTTTCTCTGTAAGAGGAGACTCAGTATTTGTTAGTTTAACGTCAGGCTTAACATCTGAAGTTGTATTTGGTTTAGTATTCGTTGCAGTAGCCATAATCAATCCTTAATAAGTTAAAAATTTAAATAGTGATTTAGATGATGCAATGATTAAACCAAACTTGTTATTTATTTTAACTGACTGAATTTGATAGGTTTTGTTTGTGTTTTTTAATTTTTGATAATTAGTATTTTAAAATAAACAGTAACTATTACTACACGGCTAGGTAAATTTTACAAAGAGGATAAAAACGCCTTAAAAATTGTAAATATTCATTGGTTATTCAGTAAGCAAAGCATGTAAACAGAAAGTTATAAAAGCAAAGCTGATATTTTTCTTTACCTCAATCCCACTTTTTCCCACGTAATTCAAACGCTTCGCTTGAGCCCTTATTTTTTCTAGCTTTGGGACTCACTAAAGCTGGTCAGCTTACTTGACAAAATGGCTTGTCAAGCCCTAAACTGGAGCACTGTGGTAAAAAGTGGTTTTTAGTGGATCTCATTGGATAAAATAAACAAGAAATTGAATAAAACAATTTCAAAGTAGGTTTTTTATGTTTCGTGGCGCGAGTTCACTGAGTTTGGATGATAAGGGGCGTTTTGCGGTACCGACAAAGTACCGAGAATCTCTGTTGTCTGAAGATCAGGGGACAGTTATTTGTACCGTCGCATTAAATGAACCATGTTTATGGTTATATCCATTGGCTGAGTGGCTCGAAATAGAAAGCCGTTTAGCGAAAATATCTAATATGAATCCACGAGCTCGACGAATGCAACGTATGTTGCTAGGTAACGCTACAGAGTATCAACTTGATAAAAATGGTCGAATTTTGCTTGCGCCGTCATTACGTGCCCATGCATCTCTTGGCAAAAAAATCATGCTGGTTGGTTTGATGAATAAGTTTGAAATTTGGGACGAGGCGCGTTGGCACGAGCAAATGCAGCAAGATACTGAGCTTGAAAGGCTTGGTGATTTTGAACCTAACCAAGATTTAGATAATTTTACACTCTAACGGCACAAAAAAAGGCACACAATAGCTAATGACAGCGCAATTTGAACACGTATCCGTATTAATGGATGAGACCATCGATGCTCTTGCAATTAAGCCAGACGGTATATACATGGATGGTACATTTGGACGTGGTGGCCACTCTGGGCAAATTTTAGCACGCCTTGGTGATGAAGGTCGCCTGCAAGCAATTGACCAAGATCCACAAGCAATACAATCAGCTGAAAAATTTGCTGATGACCCACGTTTTGCAATTGCACACACTCGCTTTTCAAACTTATACGAAGTAGCACAGCAAAACGATCTAATTGGTAAAGTCGATGGCATTTTATTAGACATTGGTGTTTCGTCACCACAACTAGATGACGCTGAGCGTGGCTTTAGTTTTATGAAAGACGGCCCACTCGATATGCGTATGGACCCTACAACAGGTCGCAGTGCAGCACAGTGGTTAGCAGAGGCTGAGTTGGATGATATTACCCACGTAATTAAAAAATTGGGCGAAGAAAAGTTTGGTAAACGCATTGCACACAAAGTACTTGAAGTTCGTGAGCACACGCCAATCACAACTACCAAGCAGCTTGCTGACCTTGTTGATGAAGCTGTACCGGTAAAAGATAAGTTTAAACACCCAGCTACCCGTACTTTTCAGGCTATTCGTATTTACATTAATAGTGAGCTTGAAGAAATTCAAACTGCGCTTCAGTCTGCAGTTAAAGTGCTAAAGCCAGGCGGACGTTTAGTGGTGATTTCGTTTCATTCTTTAGAAGACCGTATTGTAAAACAGTTTATTAGAAAACAGAGTAAGGGAGAAGCATTACCCAGAGGTCTGCCTTTAACTGATGCACAAATAAATAAAAATCTGACGTTAAAAGCAGTGGGTAAAGCTATTAAGCCAAGTGCTGCAGAAGTAGAGCGTAATCCACGTTCTCGTAGTTCTGTACTTAGGATTGCACAGAGGTTGGGATGAGTAAAAAAGCGAGCTATCGGCAACCTAATTTATTCTTTGAAATATTAAAAGGCCTAGGAGCTAATAAGCTAACCTCGGCCTTGTTGGTTGTGATATTCGCTTCTAGTTTAGCTGTTGTGCAAACAACCCACTTAGCTCGTGGCCAACTTATACAGCAAGATCAATTATTACAAGAACGCGATGAGCTCGATTTAGAGTGGCGCTACTTACTTGTTGAAGAAGAATTTTATTCGCAACATGCACGCATTGAAGAAGTAGCTACATCACAATTGAAAATGAAAAGACCTACGAGTCAAGATGAGCAGGTAATAATAGTACAATGAGAAATAGAGGCAAAAAACCAGTCACTAATTTAATCACATGGCGCTTTATGCTGGTGTGTGCAGTTGTGTTTATGGTGTTTGTAACACTCGTATCTCGCGCTGCTTATTTACAAGTAATAGAACCTGATAAAGCACGTTCAGAAAGTGACAAACGTACCGTGCGCGTTGAAAAACTACATGTGCAACGCGGGATGATTTTTGACCGTAATGGTAAAGAGTTAGCGGTAAGTGTGCCTGTTGTAAGTGTATATGCTGATCCTAAAGCATTGCACAAGTCGATAGTCTCTAAAGTAATTAAACAAGCACGTAAAAGCGGCGAAGATCATTTATCTTTAGCTGAAAATACCGCTGAGCTTGATAAGCGTACTGCACTTTATTATAAAAACGATTTACGCTGGCGTGAGCTTGCTGATGTATTGCGCATTGATCCTAAGAAGATTAACTCTCGACTATTAAACGATCCCTCGCGTCGCTTTGTTTATTTAAAGCGCCAAGTTACTCCTGCTGTAGCAAATTATATTGGCGATTTACGCCTACCAGGTATTCATTTACTAGATGAATCTAAACGCTATTACCCCGCCGGTGAGGTTAGCGCGCATGTTATTGGTTTTACTAATATAGACGGTAAAGGCATTGAAGGTATTGAAAAGCTATACGAAAACGCTTTAACGGGCGAGGAAGGCCGCCGCACTATACGTAAAGACGCACAAGGGCGTGAAGTAGAAGTGCTTGACGAGCGTGAGCGCGTAGAGCCAGAAAGTATAGAACTAAGTATTGACCAACGAATTCAAGCTATTGCCTACAAAGCTGTAAAATCAGCTGTACTGACTTACAAAGCCACATCGGGCTCAGCTATGGTAGTTGATGTTAAAACCGGTGAAGTGCTGGCAATGGTAAATAGTCCTTCATTTAATCCAAATAACTTAAGCGATGCTGCACCTCATAAGCGTCGTAATCGCGCAATTACAGATTTGTTTGAACCAGGCTCAACTGTTAAGCCTCTAGCCATTTTGGCTGGGCTAGACTACGGCGCCATTCAGGCAGATGACACGATTGATACCTACCCAGGTTGGATGCGTTTAGGTGGTAGTTTAGTTAGAGATACTCGTAATCATGGCGAACTAACACTGCGCGAAATACTAAAGTACTCCTCAAATATGGGGGTTGCGAAGGTTACTCAGTTAGTGCCTAAAGATTACCTTGTTGGCTTATATCAAAAAGTAGGCTTTGGCAGTGACACCGGTACTGGAATGGTAGGTGAAAGCAGCGGTTTGTTTTATCCAAATCGTCGTTGGTCTGACTTTGAAATTGCAACTTTATCATTTGGTTATGCAATTTCGGTAAGTACTGCGCAAATGGCGCGCTTTTATACCATGTTAGGCGCTGGTGGAGTTAATCGACCACTGACTATTTTAAAGCAAGATAATATACCTGAAGGCGAACGTATTTTTAAACAAAAAGACGTAGAAGCCGTAGTCCACATGATGGAAAGTGTATTTGAAAAAGACGGTACTGCTCGCAACATAAAAGTTGATGGGTATCGTGCTGCCGGTAAAACAGGTACATCTAAAAAAGCCGTAGCAGGTGGTTATGGTGATGAATATGTAGGTTACTTTGCAGGTGTAGCACCGGCAAGTAATCCTCGTTTAGCCGTGGTAGTTATGATTAATGAACCAGGTGGTGATGTGTACTATGGAGGTGCCACCGCTGGCCCTGCATTTGCAGAAATCATCTCTAACGCATTAAGAATATTAAACGTAGCGCCTGACAAGGAAGAGGTTGCGTACGTACAAGGTAAAGATAACGATGCGTGATTTAAAGGATATTTTAAAATACATCGAAATAGATGCGCCCTCGCAACTGGTTAAGCATTTACGCCTTGATAGCCGTGAAGTAACGCCAGGTGATGTATTTGTTGCTATTAAAGGCCATACACTTGATGGCGGACAATTTATTAATAAAGCAATTGAAAATGGCGCAATAGCTATCATTGCTGACAGATTATGTGAATTTGAAAGCAGTTTTGAGCCACTGTATTTAGTCTCAGAGCTTGATAAAAAGCTTCCAGAATTAGCTAGTCGCTTTTATAGCCAACCAAGTCAGACTCTTGATTTAATTGGTGTGACAGGTACAAATGGTAAATCGACCACCACAGCAATGATTGCCCACTTAGCACAGTTTTGTAGTACTGAGTCGGCTATTATAGGTACTTTAGGTTATGGCCATCCTGATAACTTAATTCCACTGATAAACACAACGCCTTCAACAGTTGATTTACAGCATATTTTGAGCGATTTAAATTCGCAGCATAAAAAGCTGGTAGCCATGGAAGTATCATCTCATGGGTTAGTGCAACAACGCGTTGCTAAATGTCAGTTTAAAGCGGCTGTGTTTACTAATCTTTCGCGCGATCACTTAGATTACCATGGTGATATGGCAAGTTACGGTGATGCGAAATTAATGCTTTTCCGTGATTTTGAGCCGCAAGTTGTAGTGCTCAATCAAGATGACTTTCAAGCTGAGCAATGGCTTGAAAAGTATGATTTTAATAACCTAATTTGTTATGGCCGCAAAAACTTAGCTCCTAAGAATGCCCGATACGTTTATTTTTCTGATGTTGAATATTCAAGTGAAGGTATTTCGGCGCAGCTGTCGACAAGTTGGGGTGATATTTCAATTAAATCGCCTCTGTTTGGCGAATTCAACTTATATAACTTAACGGCAGCGCTCGCTACATTACTAGGGCTAGGTTATCCGCTTGAGCAACTAGTTGCTGGTTGTGCGCAGTTACAGCCAGTTGCTGGTCGAATGCAAGCTTTTAGTCAAGCTGGCATGCCAACGTGTGTTGTTGATTACGCCCATACACCCGATGCACTTGCACTTGCATTACAAGCATTGCAGTTGCATGTGCCAGGTGGTGTAAGTTGTGTATTTGGTTGCGGTGGCGACAGAGACAAAGGTAAGCGCGCATTAATGGCGCAAGCTGCAGAGCAAAACGCTAATAAAGTGATTATTACCAGCGATAACCCTCGATCTGAAAATCCTGATGACATTATTGCAGATGTAGCAGGCGGTCTAACCCATCCTCAAAATGCACATTTAGAGGCTGATAGAGCAACTGCAATTCGTTTTGCTATAGAAAATGCTACAGCTGATGATGTTATTTTGATTGCAGGTAAAGGCCACGAAGATTATCAAATTATAGGCGATAAGCGCATCGACTTTTGCGATCGCCGCTATGTACAAGAACAACTAAAAAAAGCAGTAAGAGGGATAACACAATGATCCCAATGGATTTTGATTGGTTAGCTAATGTGCTAACAACTGATTATCAAGGTGATAATCAACACGTGCTAAATATAAATACTGATACTCGCACAGTGTGCGATGGCGAAGTGTTTTTAGCACTGAAAGGGCCAAATTTTGATGGCCATAAATTTATAGCTGAGGCTAAACAAAAAGGCGCTATAGGCGTTATTGTTCAGCACAAAGTTGATGTAGATATTCCACAATTTATAGTAAGCGATACACGTATTGCACTAGGTACAATTGGCACCGCTGTTATGGCCCAAGTGGCGCCTAAAACAATTGCAATTACAGGGAGTGTAGGCAAAACCACCGTAAAAGAAATGTGTGCGGCAATTTTGTCGGTTCACGGTGATGTATTAGCTACTAAAGGTAATTTTAACAACGATATTGGCGTCCCTCTTACGTTATTGCGCTTAGAGCCTCAACATCGTTTTGCGGTTATTGAACTAGGTGCAAATCACTTAGGTGAAATTGCTTACACTACTGCAATGACAAAACCAGATGTAGCCGTTGTATGTAATGTTGCAGCAGCCCACTTAGAAGGTTTTGGTAGCTTAATGGGCGTTGCAAAAGCTAAAGGTGAGATTTTTGATGGCCTAAAAGATGACGGCGTTGCCATTGTTAATTGCGATAGTGAATTTAGCCAGTATTGGTTAGATAAACTTGAAGGGCGTAATGTTAAACGCTTTTCTACAATCGAAAAACTAGACATTTGGGCAGAGAACATCACGCTTGATGCCAATGCACGTGCAAGCTTTACGCTTTGCACTAAAAACAAGCAAGTGCCTGTTACTTTGGCACTACCTGGTAAGCATAATATTAGTAATGCACTTATCGCTGCGGCGCTGACCAGTGAATTTGATGTAACCCTTGAAGAAATAGCCAATGCACTTGCCACAATGGGTGATGTAAAAGGGCGCGTTAATTTAATTGAAGTATCTGATTTACTTACCGTGGTTGATGATACCTATAATGCCAATGTTAAGTCGGTAAAGGCTGCGATTGACTTGTTAAGTGATATGCAAGGTCACCGCATTTTAGCACTCGGAGATATGGGTGAGCTTGGTGAAGATGCACGTAAGTATCATCAAGAAGTTGGCGAGTATGCACTTGAACAAGGGATTGATGAGTTATTTACATTAGGCGTGTTAAGTAAATACGCAAGTGATGTGTTTGAACTTCCTAATCGCCACTTTTCGAGCCGCGAACAGATGCAGCAAAAAATTCAAGAAAGTATTAATAAAGTGAATAAAAAAACAACAATAGTAGTGAAAGGATCGCGCAGTTCTCGCATGGAATTATTAGTAACCGATTTAGTTAATGGCCAGCAACAAGCCATCAATGGAGTATCATAATGTTAGTTTGGCTGGCAGAGTATTTAACACAGTATTTTAGTGGTTTTCATGTTTTTTCGTATTTAACGCTACGTGCCATTTTAGGTATTTTAACTGCGTTAATTATGTCTCTTTATTTAGGGCCTAAGTTAATTCGTGGTTTGCAACGTATGCAAATAGGTCAAACAGTTCGCGACGATGGTCCGCAATCGCATTTGTCTAAGTCGGGTACACCGACAATGGGTGGCTTACTTATTTTGGCGGCTATTTTTACCAGCACGCTACTTTGGGCCGAATTATCAAATAAATATGTATGGGCAACACTGTTTGTAATTGGCTCGTTAGGTATTGTCGGCTTTGTTGATGATTACCGTAAAGTTATTCGTAAAGACCCAAAAGGTTTAATTGCTAAGTGGAAGTACTTTTGGCAATCGGTCATTGCATTAGTTGTAGCTACTGCTTTGTACTTTACCAGTGCACAAGCATCTGAGACATCACTTGTTGTTCCATTTTTTAAAGACGTGTTACCGCAATTAGGTTTGTTTTATATCGTGCTTACGTATTTTGCCATAGTAGGTACATCAAACGCGGTAAACCTGACCGATGGCTTAGATGGTTTGGCGATTGTGCCAATTATTTTGGTGGCTGCGGCATTGGCAATTATTGCTTATTTAACAGGTAATATTAACTTTTCGGCTTACTTACATATTCCACATTTACCGCTAGCGAGTGAGCTTGTCGTTGTGTGTACTGCCATTGTGGGCGCAGGGCTTGGCTTTTTATGGTTTAACACTTACCCAGCACAAGTATTTATGGGCGATGTTGGCTCATTAGCACTTGGTGGTGCATTAGGTATTATTGCTGTTTTAGTACGCCAAGAATTACTGCTTATTATTATGGGCGGTGTATTTGTAATGGAAGCACTATCGGTAATATTACAAGTGGGTTCGTATAAATTGCGCGGACAACGCATTTTTAGAATGGCGCCGATTCATCATCATTATGAATTAAAAGGTTGGCCAGAGCCTCGCGTTATTGTGCGCTTTTGGATTATTTCTGTTGTGCTAGTGCTTGCTGGCTTAGCTACTTTAAAGATTCGATAAATGCAGTATTTAAACGAGATAAAAAACAAACAAATAACAGTGCTCGGACTCGGTGTAACCGGTCTGGGCATTGTGCGTTTTCTATTATCTCATGGCCTCACACCAAAGGTCGTTGATAGCCGAGTAACCCCACCGGGGATTGATTGGTTAAAAGAGCACGCGTCAAATCTAGATACCCACTTTGGTAATTTGGATGACGCTGAGCTTTGTTCAAACGATATGATTATTATAAGCCCTGGGCTTAGCTTAAAAATACCAGCTGTTGAAAATGCAATTAACGCAGGTGTTGAAGTGATTGGCGACGTTGAGTTGTTTGCTCGTATTAATACAAAACCGGTTGTTGCTGTAACAGGCTCTAACGGCAAATCAACCGTGGTTACGCTTGCTTATGAAGTATTAAAAGAAGCCGGCTATAAAGTTGCTTTGGGTGGGAATATTGGCACCGCGGTGCTTGATTTGCTCAATGATGATTTTGATGTGTATGTACTTGAGTTATCTAGTTTTCAGCTAGACACCACAACGAGTTTAAAACCTGTGAGTGCAACGGTATTAAATGTGTCAGAAGATCATCTTGATCGATACGACAGTTACCAAGCTTATATAGACTCAAAGCTAAGTATTTATGACTGTGCAGAGCTGATAGTTGTCAATGCAGACGATATTCAAACTCATCCAGTTGAGCGCGGTACAACCCCCCTAATCAGCTTTGGTGCTCAACAAGGTGATTACCATTTAGCACAGCATAATGGCGAAACTCATTTTATGCTTAAAGGCGATGCATTTTTACCTGTTGATACCCTTGCGGTAGTGGGTAAGCACAATTATTTAAATACGCTTGCAGTAATGGCGCTTTTGAGTCCGTTTGAAGTAAGTAAAGCGCAATATAAGAACGCGTTAGGTCAATTTAATGGGTTGGCTCATCGCTGCCAATTTGTAGCTGAGCTTAACGGTGTAAAGTATTTTAACGATTCAAAGGCAACGAATGTTGGAGCGACCATTGCTGCAATAGATAGCTTGGCTTGTGATGGTGAAAACCTGATTGTTATTGCAGGTGGCGATGCTAAAGGCGCTGATTTAAACGCACTTAAACCCTACATAGAACAGCATGTAAAAGCATTAATTTGTTTTGGTAAAGATGCAAGTGACTTAGCTGCGATTACCAATAAGAGCTATTTAACTAACAACATGGAAGAAGCCGTTGCTTTGGCCAACGTACTTAGTAGTACAGGCAATATTGTTTTGTTAGCACCTGCATGTGCCAGCATTGATATGTATAACAACTATATGCAACGTGGTGATGACTTTATTCAATGTGTTATGGCAGGGCAACTATGATTGCTTTTGCCGATATAAGAGATGCATTAACACCAAAACCTTCAGGTCAGTTGTATGATGTACCGCTGTTGTACTGCGTAATTATGTTAATTGGTGTTGGTTTTATCATGGTAACCAGCGCTTCAATGCCGACTGCTGAGCGGTTATTTGATGACCCATACCATATTACTATTCGCCACAGCATGTTTTTGGCAATGTCTTTTGTGCTTTTTTGGATAAGTGTTTGTGTGCCAATGGATTGGTGGAAACGATCCAACCCTTATTTATTAATACTAGGCATGGTGCTGTTAATAGCTGTATTGATTGTTGGGCGTGAAGTGAATGGTGCTAAACGATGGATACCTATTGGTCCTGTTGGTTTTCAGGTGGCTGAGGCCGCTAAATTATACTTTTTTAGTTATATTGCGGGTTATTTGGTAAGAAAACGCGAAGAAGTACAAGAAAATATTAAAGGCTTTGCAAAGCCAATAGCTGTATTTGCAGTGTATGCGCTGCTTATTTTACTGCAACCTGATTTAGGCACAGTGGTTGTTATGTTTGTAACAACGGTTGGTTTACTGTTTTTAGCTGGCGCTAAATTATGGCAGTTTTTTGTACTTATTCTAACTGGCGTCGGTTTGGTTGTATTACTGATTATTGTTGAACCATATCGAATGGCGCGTGTTGTTGGCTTTTTAGACCCTTGGGATGATCCTTTTGGTAAAGGTTATCAGTTGGTTCAATCGCTAATGGCTTATAGCCAAGGTGGTTGGTTTGGCCAAGGCTTAGGTAACAGTGTACAAAAACTGCAATATTTACCTGAAGCGCATAACGATTTTATTTTTGCTGTAATAGGTGAAGAACTTGGTTTAATAGGCGTTGTAAGTATTTTAATGGTATTAGCTACTTTAGTATTTAGAGCGTTATTAATAGGCCAACAAGCGCTTAAGTGTGGCAAAGAATACGAAGGCTATTTTTCGTTTGCCATTGGTATTTGGTTTGCATTTCAAACCATGGTGAATGTAGGTGCGAGCGCGGGTATTTTGCCAACTAAGGGTTTAACCCTGCCATTTATTTCTTATGGTGGTTCAAGCTTGTTAATTATGACCATTGCCACGGGCATTTTATTGCGCGTTGATTTTGAAACCAAAATGGCAACCAAACAAGCCACCTCACGTGGAGGCAAGCGATGAGTAAAAAATTAGTAGTAGTGGCTGGTGGAACTGGCGGACACATTTTTCCTGGTATTGCAGTGGCTGATTATTTAAAACAGCAGGGCTGGCAAGTTAGCTGGATTGGCACACCAGATCGAATGGAAGCAAGCGTTGTACCTAAGCATAATATAGATATTGATTTTATTAATGTAAAAGGTGTTCGTGGTAACGGATTAAAACGTCTTATTAAAGCCCCATTCATGGTAGTTAATGCAGTATTGCAAGCGCGTAAGGTATTGAAAGAACAGCGCCCTGATGTAGTACTTGCAATGGGCGGTTATGTTACGGGACCCACGGGAATTGCCGCAAAGAGTTTAGGTATTCCGTTAGTTATTCACGAGCAAAACGCTGTAGCGGGTATGAGCAATAAACTGCTAGCTAAGGTGGCTACACGTGTATTAGCAGCATTTCCAAGTGCTTTTGCACAGGGTCAAGCCGAGCTAGTAGGTAACCCAGTTCGCCAAAGCGTTATGAATATAGCCAAACGCGATGTATCAAGCCCTATTAATATTTTAGTGGTAGGGGGCTCGCTCGGTGCACAAGTGCTTAATCAAACATTACCAGAAGCATTTAAAGTACTAAATAATACAGCTCCTATAAGCGTATGGCATCAAACAGGTAAAGGTCATTTATCTACTGTAGAAACAGCTTATAAAATGCATGGCTTTGCGGATGGTAATACAAAAATAGCTGAATTTATTGATGATATGGACGCGGCGTATAGCTGGGCTGATATTGTTGTTTGCCGCGCTGGTGCATTAACTGTTAGCGAAATTGCAGCAGCAGGTAAAATGGCTGTTTTTGTTCCCTTTCCACATGCCGTGGATGACCATCAAACAGCAAACGCACAATATTTAGTGATGGCTAATGGCGCATTATTAATGCCACAAGGGCAGTTTAATAAACAATCAATTGTTGAACTATTAAGCCCATATTTAGCCCAACCTTCATTAATTACTGAAATGGCTACAAATGCAAAAAAACAAGCCATTTTAGATGCCACAGCAAGCGTAGCAACGCACTGTGAGCAAGTAACAAATAAGAGAAAATAAGTGAAAGAAACGTCAGTACAAGAAAAACACACGCGCCCAGCAATGCGCCGAATAGAAACCATTCACTTTATTGGTATTGGTGGAGCCGGTATGGGCGGTATTGCTGAAGTACTCGCTTTTGAAGGCTACCGTATTACAGGTTCTGACATTGCTCATAGCGCTATGACAGATCGCTTAATTAAAGCCGGTGCTGAGGTATTTATTGGCCATCATGAAAATAACGTGAAAGATGCCAATGTAGTGGTTGTTTCAAGCGCGATTGATGAAACAAACCCTGAAATTATTGCAGCTAAGGCCGCAAGAATCCCTGTTGTGCGCCGCGCAGAAATGCTCGCAGAACTAATGCGTTTTCGCCACGGTATAGCAATTGCGGGTACGCATGGTAAAACAACGACAACAAGCCTAATTGCAAGTATTTATGGACAAGCAGGGCTCGATCCAACTTTTATTATTGGTGGCTTGTTAAATAGCGCAGGTAGTAACGCAAAAGTAGGCAAAAGTGATTTTTTAATAGCAGAAGCTGATGAAAGCGATGCGTCGTTTTTACACTTACAGCCAATGGTCTCGGTGATCACAAATATCGAAGAAGATCACATGGATACTTATGGCGGCAGTCTTGAAAAAATGAAAGACACGTATGTCGATTTTATTCATAACTTGCCGTTTTATGGTTTAGCTGTTGTATGTATTGATTCTGAAGTTGCAGCTGAGCTTATCCCGCGCTTTGGTCGCCCAGTTATTACGTATGGCGAATCGAAAGATGCTGATTATCGCATGAGCGACTTTAGCCAATCAGCTAATACGTGCACATTTACAGTAACTAACAAACAAGGTGAGTGTTTAACTGCCACATTGAATATGCCAGGTAGACACAACGCACTTAACGCAACCGCTGCGATTGCTGTTGCAAAAGATCAAAACATTGCGAATCATGCAATTTTAGAAGCGCTGCAGAAGTTTGAAGGCATTGGTCGTCGTTTTCAGCACTATGGTGAATTTGAAAACGAGCGGGGCAATGTGATGTTAGTTGATGATTACGGGCATCACCCTTCAGAGGTTGCAGCAACAATTGCAGCAGTGCGTGAAGGTTGGCCTGATAAGCGTTTAGTAATGGTATATCAACCTCATAGGTTTTCTCGCACACGCGACTTATACGAAGATTTTGTAAAAATTCTTGCTGATGTAGATCAGTTACTATTGCTTGATGTGTATAGCGCTGGTGAAGATCCTATTGCAGGGGCCGACAGCAAAAGTTTATGTCGTAGCCTCCGCCAACGTGGCAAAGAGCCGCTGCACGTAGCAACAAATGCTGAGCTTGCAGGTGTTTTGGCCGCAAATTTACAAAACAATGATTTAGTATTAACCCAAGGCGCTGGTAATATAGGTCAGTTAGTTAAAACATTAGCTGCAACGGGTATGTCGATAGAAAAACTTAAGCAAGGTGAAGTATGACTCAGGTAAACACACAATTTGGTAAAGTAGCGGTACTGCTAGGTGGTAACTCAGCAGAGCGTGAAGTGTCTTTACGATCGGGTCAGGCTGTTTTAAATGCGCTGCAAAATTGTGGTATTGATGCAATTGCATTTGACCCACAAAGTCGTTCTTTGTGGGAGTTAAAAGAATTAAATGTAGATCGCGTTTTTATCGCTTTGCATGGCCGTGGTGGCGAAGACGGCACAGTGCAGGGGGCACTTGAATTTATGAACTTGCCTTACACGGGCAGTAATGTACTCGGTTCAGCACTTGCTATGGATAAAGTACGTTGTAAGCACTTATTTAAATCAGCGGGTTTAAGTACTGCACCTTATACCGTAGTTGATGCTAAAAAAGGTTTTGATGCTAAAGCCATTATGGATGAATTTAAAAAGGTAATGGTTAAGCCATCGCATGAAGGTTCAAGCATAGGTATGGCGCAAGCAAGTACAACACAAGAGCTTGAAGATGCACTAGCTAATGCATTTAAGTTTGATAACCAAGTACTTGTAGAGCAGTGGATCACTGGTCGTGAGTTTACAATCACGGTACTTGGCGACGATGTACAACCAGTCATTGAGATGACGACACCTAATGGCTTTTACGATTACCAAGCTAAGTATCAATCAAATACAACCCAGTATCATTGCCCTGCAGATTTATCAGAGCAAGATACTAAGTACTTACAAGCCATATCGCTAGATGCGTTTGATTTAGTGGGTGCAAGTGGTTGGGGTCGTGTTGATGCTATGCAAGACGAGCAAGGGAATTTTTACCTGCTTGAAGTAAATACAGTACCAGGCATGACTGAAAAGTCACTAGTACCGATGGCTGCAAAAGCGAACGGGGCAAATTTTGAACAATTAGTTGTTCGCATTTTAGAGCAAACGCTTTAATATGCATCCCCTTTTAGAAAAAGCTCAACAACTAAAACAGCAACTTAACTTTAATTGGTCGCTGATTTTTGGAGTGAGTTTTTTTCTGGTTGTGGTTATAGGCTTAGTACAAATAACCACCGGTGTATCTGATTGGTTAGTTGAAAATAAAGATGCTCAAATTAAGCACCTTACAGTGCAAGGGCATCCCAAATACACAGATGAAACGGCAATTATAAAAGCAATTAAAAAAGCCGATTTAAGCAGTTTTTTTGAACTTGATGTTAAGCACGTGCAGCAGCTAGTTCAAGACTTGCCTTGGGTTGCTACCGCTTCGGTACGTAAACAATGGCCTGATACTATACAGGTGTATGTAGTTGAACATGAAGTAGTTGCCCACTGGAATAGCGACTTGTTGCTCAACCAAAGTGGCCAAGCATTTCAAGCCAGCAGCGATAAGTTAGATGATAACTTACCGCAGTTATATGGCCCAGAAGGTAGCGAAGAAGAGGCGTGGGTTGCTTTTAAGCAATTTGATGAAATGCTCAGAGTTAATGGTTTAACATTAACAAGTTTGGCATTATCGGAGCGTTTTTCGTGGCAACTTTGGCTAGATAACGGGATTCGCTTAAATTTAGGGCGTAAAGATAAAGCCAAGCGTGTACAACGTTTTATAGACGTTTATCCACGAATGGAACAACGTGCAGATGCACAAGTAGATACAATCGATTTACGGTATGATACCGGCCTTGCAGTAAGCTTTAAGCCAATGCAAGAAGAACAATTACAAAATAAGAGTAAGGCATGACTAAGTCAGCAGAAAGAAACCTAGTAATAGGATTAGACGTTGGCACCTCGAAAGTGGTTGCCACGGTAGGTGAAATCACCGCAGATAACAAGCTCAGCATTGTTGGTGTGGGCAGCCAAGTATCTCATGGTATGGATAAAGGCGGCGTTAACGATTTAAACTTAGTGTCTGAGTCTATTCGACGAGCAATAGACGAGGCCGAGTTAATGGCTGATTGTCGTATAAGCTCTGTGTATTTGGGTATTTCTGGCAAACATATACAGTGCCAAAACGAAAGTGGTGTGGTGGCAATCAATAACACCGAAGTCACTGACGAAGATATTGAAAACGTAATACATATTGCGCGTTCTGTGCCTATTTCAGCAGAGCGTAAAATGCTACATGCATTGCCACAAGAATACAGCATTGATATGCAAGAGGGCATTAAAAACCCACTAGGCATGAGCGGCGTTCGTATGGAAGCGCGTGCACATATCATTACGTGCTCAAACGATATGGCAAAAAATATCGAAAAATGTGTAGAACGCTGTGGTCTTGAAGTCGATCAACTTATCTTTACTGCACTTGCGTCTTGCTATTCTGTACTAACAGATGACGAAAAAGAGCTAGGTGTTGCAGTACTTGATATTGGTGGCGGTACTATGGATATCACCATTTATATCAATGGCGCACTTCGTCACTCTGCGGTTATTCCAGTGGCGGGTAACCAAGTTACTGGTGATATTGCAAAAATATTTCGCACACCTATATCACATGCCGAGTCACTCAAAGTACAATACGCATGTGCTAGTAGCCAAATGGCAAGTAGCGAAGACACAATTGAAGTACCAAGTGTAGGCGGACGACCAGCAAGGCTAATGTCGCGCCATACATTATCTGAGGTGGTAGAGCCTCGTTTTAGAGAATTATTTGAGCTTGCGATGGAAGAAATTCGTCGTTCAGGCTTAGAAGACCAAATTGCGGCAGGTCTCGTTATTACAGGCGGAACCGCTAAAATGACTGGCGCGATGGAAGTGGCAGAAGACATCTTCCAAATGCCAGTAAGAATAGGCAAACCAATCGGGATGGTTGGTTTGACAGACTATGTAGATGATCCTTCGTACGCAACCGCTGTTGGTTTGTTACAATACGGGCGTACCATGCAATCGATGAATGCACAAAAGTCGAAAGCAGAGGATAACACTAATTGGTGGAACCGCATTACTAAATGGTTCCAAGGCGAGTTTTAAGACTCAAGTCGGAGAGTAAACATGTTTGATATAATGGAACAACACAGCGAAGAAGCTGTAATAAAAGTAATCGGCGTGGGCGGTGGTGGCGGTAACGCTGTTGAGCACATGGTTAAACAACAAATAGAAGGCGTGCGTTTTATAGCCGCTAATACGGATG